>CAZLNA010000169.1:0-5192 GCA_964560485.1 uncultured Desulfobacula sp.
CACCCGGTCCACGCCCCAGACCAGGTTGGTGGCTGTAGGTCTGGCATTTTTAAGGCGGGCACACTCGGAAACAATATAATTGGTATCTGCCCTTTTTTCTCCGGCTGCCTGGAAGCAGACATAGACACCCAGGGCACCGGTAGCGCCGATCAAAGGCGCCCCCCTTACCACCATTTCCTTAATGGCATAAATGGTGTCATCCACTGTTTTCAAATCCATTACCCGCAATTCATGGGGCAGAAACCGCTGATCAATGACCTGGACGGTCTGGGTTGCGGCATCAAACCAGATCGGGCGCATATCTTTTCCATCCACTTTCATGGCTATCCTCATTTTAATGGGCTTATATTGTAATGATTCTAGAAATCTTTGATAAATCGATCCGCCTCTTTAATCGAAGCGTTCATGTCCTCAATCAGGCGGGTCACATCTTTTTCAATGGATACCACTTCCGCGCCTAAGGACCCGACAGCACTGGCATTTAAATTGTGTTTCAGGTAAAGGACATAATCCTTGAGTTTAATGAGTACAGGGTACATCCGCTGGGTGGAGGTCTCCATCACTTTCTCAAGCTTGGCATATTTCTGTCTCGATTCGCGTAAAGAATTTCGGCTGCTGCTTTTAAGCTTGGGATCACTCATCTGTGCGATTTCCGCTTCCCACTCTTTAAACAGGTCTGCTGCGACTGTTTTAACCTTTTCAATGCGCTTTTCGATCTGTTTGGCCCTGTCATCGCAATCTTCGTAACTTGATTTTACCTTGTCATAAAATCTTTCCAGTTCCTTGCCGTCAAATGCGTAGAGCTCCTTGATCCGGGTCAGGGCATCCTTGAATTCTTCCTGGGCCTTTGACTGGCTGTCTTGAACATCTTCTACATTATCTTTGAGCAGGTGACGTTTTTCTTTGCCAAATTTTTCCATTGCTGAATAATACGCTGATTTGCAGCCGGTCAGACAGCACACCACTGCCATTGTAAAAACAATCCACCGGAACTGCCTGATCATTTTATAATTCATATAAACCGCCATTTTATGTTTCTCTGGTTAATGATGCATAACAGGTTAAGGGTTTCTTTATAACAGAACTTGTTTTATTTGATAATCATTTTCTTTTTCAGCCAGTGCCGGCAAAACTGATGTAAAGGTCTTCTCATACGGTTTCTGTCTTGTGAACCACCTCAAAAACAGGCACTTTTTTCGACACATTTTTAAGCTCAAATTCTCCCAGGGGATCGCATTTGAAATATGCTTGAATCTTTGTGTGCGTTTCAGGGCCGATGCATACCCTGCTTTTTTCAGATATTGCCGCGATCCTGGATGCCAGGATGGTCACAAGCCCTGACGCCGTATACGTCCATCTGTCACGGACCGCACTTTTCATACGCGTGGTACCGACATAGGCTTCTCCGGAACACACCCCGATATGCAGGAAAACATCTCCCCATGGATAGTTGTATTCACTGTTGATCCTGGCATTCTCCTGTGAAATTTCAAGCGCGGTCTCAACCGCCTGGGTCACATACTCTTCAATGGTGTCACTTTTAAAGATTACCATGATGCCGTCCCCGCTCGTCTCATTGATTTCACCGCCCCGCTGGTGGATGCAGCGGATGTAAGTTGAAAAGTGATTTTCAACCATGTGGTTCACGGTCCGCTGGTCATAATTTTCAGTTATGACAGAGAAATCATGAAGGTCGACAAAAAGGACCGCCACCTGCATCGGTGTCTTTTCGCTGGACAGGCGTTCAGGGTCGGATTCGGCCAGGCTGGCAACGGTCTGGGGCACGAATTTGGTGAGTTGGTTTTTCAGTTTGATCAGAGATTCGTTGATGAGAATCTGTTCCTGGAGGTTCTCTGAATAGGTTTTTACATCATCATAGAGTTTGGCATTATCCAGTGCAATGGCCACATAATCAGAAATTGCAGATAAAAACGTGCTGTCTGCCTCTGTAAAATCGCCGCCTGATTTGTTCAGGGCCTGGAGGACACCGGTGCAGTTCCCCTCACTGTTCATCAACGGAACGCATAAAATGTTGCGCGTTTTAAATCCGGTTTTGCAGTCCACGGCCACGTTAAACCTTGAATCTGCATAGGCATCATTGATGACCTGGGGCTCTTTATTCTGGAACACCCATCCGGCAATACCGGTGTCGCTGGGAATCCGGATCTCAGTATTGCCCATTCCCGTTGCCACCAGGGACCAGAGCTCGTCCGTATCTTCGTCATGCAGGAAGACCGTGCTCCGCTGGCTTCCCATGATTGTGTTGGTCTGATCCATGACCAGGGGGAAAAGGATGTCAAAGTCCATCTCAGCCGTTATGGTTTTCCCGACCTCGCAAAGCCGGTGAAAACGTTTGTTCTGCTCTCTGACCTGAAAGTCCTCTTCCCGGCGGCCGATTTTTCTTAACGGTTTGGCGTGACGATCCATAAAGATCACCTGTATGTATACAGTGACGGTTAAAATGAGCTGCCCAAATTATCTGCATGTGTTTTAAACCTTTTATATTTTTCAAGTCAACCCTATTCGCACCCGATAAATAAACAAGGTTCTTTAAAATGAAAGTTGGAAGGCTTGACAGGCAGGAAAAATGGTTGAGTTGAAACAAATGTGAAAAAAACTTCCTAATTCTATGAAATTTATGTTCTATTTTTTTGCTTTTTAACATATTTTTCATAATTTCGCAGCCTGGCAGGATTTCTCGAAATCTGTGCAACCGCATGTTTTATGGCCTGTTTTTTTCTTCTTGATCTTCTGGAACAGATATTGCAAAATATATTATTTATTAAAATTGTTGCAGATCCTAAGCAAGCCGGAACAAGAGTGTGTTATTCTTTCAGATCTGCGAAAAATGTTGCGGCACAAGGATCTAAGCGAAATCGTCCAAAGGGGTGAAAGGTAAAAACGGTTTGTATCAGGTAAAAAAGGCCTGATACATATTTTTCATATTTTTATAAGGGTGTATCATGTCTAACAATACAGCAGCCCAGAGTGATGTCGGGGTCGTCGTTTCAATCAAAGGAGAAGCGTTTGCCAGTTCAGACGCCGGCACCCGGCAGCTTGAAGAGGGCGACAGCATCTTTTTAGGGGAAACGATCTCCACCCGCCAGGAATCTCAAATTGAAATACAATTTCTTGATGATACAGCGCTTTCACAGGGCGAAAACAGCGAAACCCGGATTGATGAGTATGTTTACGATCCGGACAATGGTTCCAATTCAAGCCTGCTCCTTGAAATGAGCAAGGGTGTTTTCAGAACCGTTACCGGAGAAATCGCCAAGCAGAACCCGGACGGGTTTAATCTTAAATCTCCCATGGCCCTGATTGGGATCCGGGGAACCACCGTGGTCGGATCTGTTTCCAGCGACGGCACCACTGAAAAATGGGGAGTGGAACAAATCGGCACAGACCATGTACTGGTGGTCCAGGATGGTTTTGGAAATATTCAGTTTATCAGTGAAGCCTCTCTGGTCATTGATTTTTTCAAAGACAACCCCATCAGCCCGGCCCGCCAGCTCACACCTCAGGAACTTGACTTTTTCCAGTCCATGGCACCGATTTCTGTTTTCACAGGCGAAGATACCACTGCAGATGATGAAGACCAGGAAACAGACGGTGACGGTCCCGAAGGCTTTTCTGAAGAAGGAGACGGTGCATCCCAGGACCTGTCCGGATCATCGGGCACGCCTCAGGATATGAGCGGCCAGAACCTTATGGGCGCGCCCCAGCCACAGGCCCCGGTATACACGGCCACCGGCCTGCAGCAGGCAACTCAGACCGGACAGGGGAATGACACCACCGATAATGGCGATGACGATACCCAGGAAGAGACGGATGAGGCCGGTTCAACCACCAACCTGGCCCCCACGGCAAATGATGATTATCTCAACACCCTCGAAGATAAGCCGCTTGAGTTTAATATCAACGACCTGATTGGAAATGACACCGATCCCGAGGGTGATGCGCTCTCCCTGGAGAGTGTCACTGATCCGGCAAACGGCAGCATCACCTATATCAGCGGCGGCAACGGTGATTTTATCTATACACCGGATGATGGCTTTTTTGGGGAAGATTCCTTTACCTATACCATCACCGATGACAGTGGGAATACCAGTGAAGCCACTGTTTACGTTACAGTTGAAGAGGTCAACAATCCGCCGGAAGCAGTGGATGATTCTGCCACACTACGGAGCCCTGCCCCCATTGTCATTGATGTCCTGGCAAATGATACCGATGCTGACGCAGACACCCTGACAGTGGTATCTGTTCAGCAGCCGCTATACGGAAGTGCCGTTCTCAATGACGATGGCACCATCACCTATACCCCTTTTGAAGACCCTTCTGCCGAGGATTCTTTCACGTATACCATCCATGACGGCAACGGCGGCTACAGCAGCGCAACCGTATATCTCAGCGCAGGGCTGGCACCTTACACTCAAGGCGGTCAGCAGACCGATATCTTTACCATCACCGATACCACCCCTGTAGAGACCATTGACGATTTCACGGCCACTGAGGGGAAGGGTGCAAACGATGTCCTGCTCTTTGGCGAATCCTTTGGCCTCGGGACCCATGCACAGGGTGAAACCGGCGAATATGCCTATTCCGGCAACGGAACAGTCAATCCCACCCAGTACCAGGTTGTGGGTGTCGACCAGATGGTTTCCGGAAACTGGTCTGATGCGGCTGAAGTGTTCGACAATGCCATTGATGCCGGACAAGATCGCGAAAGTGATGCCGGGACATACCTTGTGGCCACCAATGGTGAGGATGCCCGGGTCTATTACTGGGAAGGGGACACAGAAGTCAACGGCCAGGTTGATGATTCAGAGCTTACGCGGGTAGCGGATCTTGAAGATTTCACAGATATCTCCGCCCTTGGCCAAGAGAATTTTCAGATCATTTAGAATTAGAACCTGCTTTAACCCGATCTTTTCAGACCGGTTCTAACCGAACCGGTCTGTCCTGTTCCGGATCATCTTCCGGATCAGTGTCAGCTGTTCGGCGATGCTCTTCTCAAGGAAAAATCCCTCTTTAATCGTCGTGCGGGCCTTGTTTTTCACTGCAGCCATAAACGATGGATAATCTAGACAGGCATTCATTTTTTTTGCAATATCGCCGGCTGCGGTCCCTTTGACCAGGATGCCGTTTGTTCCGTCTTTTATCACCTCTTTAAACAGGGCGGTATCCGGAGC
>CAZLNA010000170.1:0-5189 GCA_964560485.1 uncultured Desulfobacula sp.
ATGATGGCCCGGATACCGGCAGCCAGGGTTTCAATGATGGACTTTTCAGTGATGCCGAGCCGCTGCCGGTTGCTGATATCAAACACGGCATCTGTTACACGGGTCTTTTCTCCGCCTGTTCCCCGGACCTGAAGGTTATGTGATGTGACAATCCTGTGAAGCAGGTCCGGCTGTTTTTCAAGTGCCGGAAGGCAGATGTGGACGCTGGCACGCATGCCGGTACCGATATTGGTGGGGCAGGAATTTAAGTAGCCGTAACGGGGGTGGCGGCAAAATTCAATCCGCGCTTCAAGCCGGGCCAACACATCACAGAGGCGGCTGAAAACCCCGGCAAGGTCTGAAGAGGCGGACTGGCTGATAATCCTTAAATGGTCTTCCTCATTGATCCAGATCCGCAGGTGGCGGTTCTCAGAAAAAAAGACACCCCTGAATTTTGGAAAATCGCGGTTAAATCCTCCTGCATCCTGGAACCGGTCACCTCTGGCAAAAAGGATTTTTTCCTCTGCAAGACGTTCCAGAACCTTTTCGTCTCCATTTTCCAGGCTGACATAGTGCCCCTTGAATTCGTCAGAAAAAGTCTCAAATACGGGCAGGACGGTGCCTGCAAGCCGGCTTCGTTCTTCAAGGCGCATGTGACAGGGAAATGTGAAGGCTTTGAGATTTCTGGCCACCCGTATGCGGGTGGAGCGGATAAATTTATTTTCCGGATCGAGTTCCGGCAGGCGGACAGGGGTCAGGTCTGTCTGGTGGACAGCATCCCCGGAAAAACCGTGGTAGGCCTGGATGATCGGTTCCAGCAGCAGAGCAAAACTATCATAGGAAGGCTGGTCACCGGCATATATTCCAATACTGGAATCCGGGTGAGCCACGCCCGAGGCAATGGCATCTGTCAGGGTGAACCCGGAGGCGGTTGAAACCGATTTAAGTGCGTGATAAACAGACGGGGTCAGGTATTGTTTGGCCAGGCAGCCGGACGCTTCTGCAAAAAGGGGGGGGACAGATGTCGGATCAACTTTCATAGGCTGCTGCCTGGGTGGAAATCCCCCTGGCCAGCAGGGTCTGGAGCCGATCCAGAATCAGGCAGTCCTTATGGCATTTCGGGCGGCAGGATTTGTTCTCACATTTGATGCACGGGCTTTTGGTTAAATAGCCGATCTCAAAGTCGAAAACATCCCTTTTTAAAGCATCTTGCATGGCACACTCTTCTATCATGATCCTAATAAAGAAACCATATATAGCAATTCTCAACACTTACGTCAATTGCTCACATCAGGTTATAAAATCTTATTTTCTTAAGTTATTTTCAGAGGATGCAGCAAGGCTGTCTTTTATTCCGTTTTGTCGGGAGAACTTCGATTGTTAGGGTTGTGTTCAAGGTGTGGCTGTTTTTACATTAGGATGTGTCGGTTTTAGCATGAAACAGGTAATTTTTTTCACGAAAACCGCTTTTTTGCACAGTGTTAACAAGGTGACATCAAAGACAAACCAGATAAAATTAACAGAATCATTACGTTGGATTAATGATGGACTAACACCGTTGCGATAAGTGAATCTGAATCAGATATTCGGATTAACTTATTTATTGTGGTGCTATCATGAAACTCGCAACGTATCTTAAATTCGTCATTTTAATTTTCTTTTTATGCCTGTCAAGTCTGTCTGCAAACGCTGCGGTATGGGGATCAAGTGCCCATGATGAGTTGATCTCAAGCCGGTCGAGCAATATGGCCGGGGGGAGCAGCAACGGGGTCACCGCTACATCCCCATGGGATGATGGCGGGTTTGACATCAGCTGGAACATCAGGCAGGCGAACGGAATATGGACCTATGTCTACACCGTCAATGTTGTCGAGGATGCTGATAAAGTAAAAGAAGTATCGCATTTCATCCTTGAAGTCACCAATGACGGAGAGCAATTTGATATTCTGCCGGGCTCAGACTCACCTCATGAAGGACCTCAATGGTGGGATGAATCCGGATCCAACCCCAATATGCCCAATCCTATTTATGGCGTTAAATTTGACTATGGCGGAGGGGTTGTTACCTATACCATGGTCACAGACCGGGCCCCAGTTTATGGTGTTTTTTACGCCAAAGACGGTCGGCACAGCGGGACTCCTGTTGTGGCCTGGGTCAATGCACTGAATTATGAAGATTACCAGACCAATGAACTGTTGACTGAAATGGATTTTATTGTTCGCCCGGATGGTGTGGAAGGCAATGGAAATGGTGAGGTACCGGCACCTTCAACCATAATCCTTTTTGGATCTTCCCTTGTTTTACTCTGCCGGTTTAAAAGAAGTGCATAAGGCCGTTTCGATCCTCTATAATTTTCTTTAAAAAAGACCAACCTCCCTGTCAAAACGTTTTGCATTGGCAGGGAGGTTCTTATTTTGTTTCACCCAATATTGGGTTTGCCAGAATAAGTTAATGCAAAATTTGAAAATAACATTGTTCTTGAAAAAAACCAGCTATCAGGCAGAAAGTGAAGGGTTCTGCTTGATTTTTGTGTTGTAGCATACTATAGACTTATGAATTGACAATCAAAATAGATAGAAAAGGCTCAGTATCCGTGGCAGAATCCAAATTTGCAGAACTCAAGGAAAAGGAAAAAGAAACCCGTCGCCAGATCGTGGTAGACTCAGCACTGGCTCTATTCGCTAAAAAACCGTTTTATGAAGTCGGAATGAGGGAAGTGGCCAATGAGGCCGGGATTTCTCCGGCAACGATCTACAGATATTTCCCCAGCCAGGAAGAATTGTTCACCGAAGCCTTTATCCAGGAAATCAATTCAGCCAGCAAAGCATTTAAACGGATGGTTCAAAAAGATGAACCGGCAAGTATCGAAGAGTTTGCCATTGGCTTTGTTGACCATTTGAATGAAAATGAATCCGCTTTTCAAATGATGACCTACCTGATGCTTAAGGATGACCTTAAAACGCCGGTTGTCGGTAAATTCGATTCTGTGACCAAAATCTTTTTTGACCTGTTCGAAGAGCTCCTGCTCCGTCACGGGGTAAACAAGGACAGTGCGCGCGTTTATTCCCAGGCGTTCATCGGATCCCTGGCAGGTATATTGATGACATTCAGAAATTATCCTCAAAAAGACGCCACTGCCATCCGGGATCATATTTTCAAACTGGTGAAACTGACTTCCTCCATTTACGCCCAGCAAGTGCTATAATCTAAGAGCGCCTGATAGAATAGAAGATTTCCGGTCGTACCCTTCAGACCGGTCCAGCACTGCCGTTTGTCACAGTGTCCTGCCTGTTTTTTCATGTCCAGCCTGTGATATGGCAGCCGTTATTCAGACAATTGATTGAAATGAGTTGATCTTGACAGTCACCTTTGAATCTTAATTGAACAGAGGGGGGGGAAATGGAAAAAAAAGTGCTGGTCCCCGTGGCCCAGGGGATCGAGGAAATGGAAGCCGTTACCATTGTGGACGTGCTTCGGCGTGCAGGTGCAGATGTCACAATCGCTTCAGTGGATCAAATCGGGATCAAGGCAGCCAAAGGGCTTGAATTTAAAGCAGATGCCTTGATTACAGAGTGCATGGATCAGTCCTATGACCTGATTGCGCTGCCCGGCGGAATTCCAGGAGCAGAAAATCTTAAGGCATCCGCACCTCTGGCAGAGTTGCTTAAAAAACAGGCAGAAGAGGAAAAATATTACGGCGCCATCTGTGCGTCGCCTGCGATTGTACTTCATTCTTTAGGACTGGTGACGCCTGGTAACGTGACCTGCCATCCGGGATTTGTCCAGATGATTGACAATGGGAATATTGTTGAATCCAAGGTGGTGGTGGACAATCGTTGCGTGACCAGCCGGGGTGGCGGAACAGCGCTTGATTTTGCCCTTACACTTGTGGAACTGCTTTATGATGGCCAGAAAAAAGAAGCGGTGGCCCAGGGTCTTGCACTCTAGAATCAATTTCAAAAAAAATCGGTGAAACACCATTTTTGAGATGATTTCATTTAATTGGTGATGACGCGTTCAGGATGCGTATAGATATTGAACCGCCCCTGCCGGGCAAATCCGATCATGGTCACCCCTGCCTGGTCTGCCAGCCTGACAGCCGAAAGTGTCGGCGCTGCATTTGAAATTACTATTTTTATGCGGGTCTGGATAATCTTTGAAATGATTTCAACAGACATCCGGCAGCTCAGGGTCACAATCCGTTCGGCCACAGGTGCCGGATTCAAAAAAAGGTGGCCAGCCAGTTTGTCCACTGCATTATGCCGGCCAATATCCTCAAAATAGTCAAGGATCGTATCGCAACTGCATAAACCGGCACTGTGCACGGCACCGGTTTCCTTAAATAGGGTGGAATGGGCAGCATGCTGCTCGATCAGAAAGAGGACCTGCGCTGCAGTGATTTTCAACGCCAATGATGGGCTGTCTGTTCCAGACACCTGGGCAAATGACGGCATTCTTCCGCCTGAGGAACCTTTGACCGGCAGGGACTGATTCATCCGCCGGAACCGGTTGAACGCGTCCTGGGAAAGTGTGATCTCGCATTCCCGGCCGTCAGGGGCCAGGGATAACGACACAAGATCGCTCGGTTTTCGGGCAATCCCCTGAGTGAACAAGAATCCGGCTGCAAGGGCCCGGATGTGTGTCATGGTAAATACCAGTTCAAAGGCTTTCTCATTATTGATGATCAGACGCAGCCTTTCTTCATCAATAATGGGGTCGCTGAGGCGGTCTGCCCCTTTTTTACTGATACGGTGGATCAAAACAGATTTCAGGGTGCTGCCGTATTTCATTCCGCTCTCCTGCTGGAACCGGGTGCCGGCTCATTGTATTGGCAATTTTTTGTGAATCTGATAATAAGCCTAATTAAAATTAAATAAAAAAGAAAGCATTCACATGAAAAAAGCCTCTTCAACAGAAGCGTTTGAACGGCTGAAAGCCCTCTATCAGTTGTTTGACGAGCAGGTCAGTGCACTTGATCTGCCATTGTGCTGCAAGCCGGGCTGTGCTGCCTGCTGCACCCGCAACCTGACGCTGACAAGTCTTGAAGCCCGGTTTCTGATAGAAAATATGCCCCTTGCAAAAAGAACGGCCATTCTTGAAAAATGTAAATACCTGGTGTCATCTGACAGGTATCTTCCCAAGTTGAGCCTCAACGCCTTTGCCCGGTATTGTATCGAGGGCAGGGAGATACCCAGGGAGGAAATCAAACC
>CAZLNA010000171.1:0-5188 GCA_964560485.1 uncultured Desulfobacula sp.
CCTGTATGCTCTGTATCGTTGTCTATGAGCAGTATCCGAACGGTCATGGTGGTTGCTTAAAAATCGGATAACCGCTACCCGATTGTGTCCTTTACGATCTGCAGAAGCTGGTCCCTGTCAAAGGGTTTTTTAATTGATGCCACAGCTTTGGGGATGGCATAGGCATTCCCGGAAAGGCCTGAAATCACAATGACCGGAATGTTTTTCAAAGACTGATCCTGGGTCATGTGGCGGTAAAACCTGGGGCCCCATTCGCCCGGCATTTCAATATCAAGGGTGATCAGGTCAGGTTTGTTCTTTTTGGCCAGGTCGAGCCCGTTCTGGGCATCTTTGGCTGTGATTGTTTCATAACCGTTATCTTCAAACAGTGTTGACAGATAGTCGACAATATTGGGATCATCATCGACCACTAAGATACGTTTTTTCATATACCCTCTCTTTGTTAGCGATTAACACTGATGACAGGGCAGCCTGCCCTGACGATTACCTGTTCGACATTACTGCCGAGAATGACGTCATCCTGCCCGGCCTTGTCAGAATGATGGGCCATGACAATCAGGTCAGAATGCGTATCTCTGGCATATTTGACCACCTCAATATACGGGATTCCTTCCCAGACTTCCATGGAATAATTTTTAAGTGTTTTAAGCTTTTCTTCATACCTTGCCCGGATCATGCGGAAGGTTTCACGTATTTTCTGCTCGATATCATCCTGGGAGAGAATTTTACCGGTTGAAACAGAGGCGATATCAATGGCATGGAAAACATTGAGTTCACAGTCCAGGGTTTTGGCAATTTTAAATGCGAATTCAAAGGCCTTGTCAGACGCTTTCGAAAAATCCGTACCAAACGTAATATTTGAAAGGCCGCCCCAGAAAGAGGCTGCCGGCCGGTTGACGATAAGAACCGGGCACCTGGCTGATTTTGCTACTTTTTGAAGGGTGGTGCCGGCCACACTTTTTTTGTATACAGACTCTTGTTCATCCCCTGTGCTGCCACCGAGCAGGATAAGGTCCGGGCTGGTGTTTTTGGCTTCCCGCAGAATTTCCCTGGCCGGAAAGCCCACAGTGGCATTGATATCATATTTCAAATCCTTGTCCAGGTATTTGGAATAATAGGTTGATAACTCTTCTTTTACCCAGTCCATGTACTCTTCATCAACATCCACCCGTTCCTTTGTCTTGACATCCACCACCACCTGGCTGTATCCCCTTGACGGGACGCCTAGAACATGAAAAATGTCCAGGTGGGCGTCGTATGTTCTGGCAATGTTGAAAGCGACCCTGGCCGCATGGTCGCTGGCCTCTGTTGCTGACGTGGCAAATAGGATTTTTTTAAACATGACACTCCCCTTTTAAGGTTCGGCAATCTATTCTTCAGGTTTAAGGTGGTCCGGCAGATCGAGCATCTTGATGATGAGCGGCTTTAAAAATGACCACCGAATACCGATTTCATATTCTTCCTCCAGGTCCCGGATGGCATCCCAGCAGTTATGACAGGGGGCCAGGACCAGTTTGGCGCCGGTTTTCAGAATCTGATCGCGCTTTGTGATCAGGGCCTGGTTACGCTGTTTTCTGAAATATCCAATTCCGTTGAAACCGCCGCCGCCGCCACAGCAATAGTTGTGTTCCTTGTTCGGCGCCATCTCGACAAAATAGCCGGGCTCCACTATATAGCTGACGATGGTCCGGGTGGCGATTTTCAGGCCGTGGTTCCGGATATAGTTGCAGGAGTCCTGGATGGTCACCAGTTCCTTGATCCGCTTGTCCGGATCGATCTTGAGTTTTCCTGTGGAGAGCGCTTCGGCCAGCCATTCAACGTAATGGATGGATTCCACCGGCGGCAGGCCGTCTTCCCGGCCGGCCCAGTAAGGCCCTTCAATGACAGTGGCCCGGTGTGCATGACCGCATTCAGTACCGATCATCCGTTTGGGTTTGAGCCGCTCCATGGCCTCATAAACTGATTCAACCTGCATTTTACAGGCAGCCCAGTCACCGGCAAACATGGCCAGGCTGGTCTGTTCCCAGCCTTCAGACGGAACGGTCCAGTTTTCACCGGCCGCATGAAAGAGCACTGCCGCTTCTGCCAGGTCCTCAGGGTAATGCTTGACCTCTCTGGCATTCACTGTATACATGATGTCTGCATTTTCAACATCCACCGGAACGGTCAATCCCGGGTATTCATCTTCGTATTCTTCAACCATCCATTCAAAGGTTTCCACAAAATCTTCATTGGTCACATCCATCTGGGCCCGGTACGCCCGGTGCATGCCCGCACCGATCTTAAGCTCCCAGGGAACAAATCCCTGCTGATACATAAGACCGCGCAGGTAACCGAACATGATGCCGGTGTCAATGCCATGGGGACAGTACATGCCGCAGCGGTTGCAGCAGGTGCATTGTGCCCAGGCCACTTCCATGGCATGCCGCATAAAGGCATTGTCGACTTTTCCCTTCCGCTTGACGATTTCCCCAAGGGTGGATTGGATTTTATAGGCCGGCACCTGTTTGGGATCCCGGTTGTTCACCTGGTAGATAAAACAGCTTTCTGCGCACATCCCGCAATGGGCACAGATTTCAAGCCAGGTTTTCAACCTTGATTTCATGGTTTTCTGGATGGTTCCCCAGAGCAGTTCTGTGTCTACATCGAGGCGTTTCATTTCCTCATAATAGGTATTGCCGCTGGTGTCAGACAGCAGGAAATTCACCTCATCCGGTGTTTCAACAGGCTTCTTGTTGCAATATTTTCCTTCCGGCATGGATTGCTCCTTTGTTGTGTTTTATCCCGGCCGTTTTACCAGGCCATTTTGGTTCCTTTCATTCCCCCGCGTTTGATGCCAAAATCCATCCCCAGCTGTGCCCTTGAAGCAAAGAAGAGGAAGACATGGGACATCTTGGTAAACGGGATGGCAATCAGCAGCAGTTCACCGGACAGAATGTGCAGGTTCAGCCAGAGGGCATAGTCGCCTGCCTGGTATCTTGCGGCCAGGCCGGTGATGAACGGTGCCAGGGAAATGAAAAGGATGAAATAATCATTCAGGGTGGTCAATATCCTGACTTCAGGCAGAACAATTCGGCGCAGGATCAAAAAAGCGGCAGATCCCACAGCTGTCCAGGTTAAAAAATCCGCCAGCCCGCTGCTCATTGCCGGCAGAGAAAATCCGATCTTGCTTTCCAGAAAGATATTGTGGCCGGCCAGAAATAACGGTACGAGTACGGCGCCGATATGGAACCCGAAAAACGCCAGCGTCATAAACGGCTGGGTCCGCCACCCATACGTTCCAAAAGGCAGCAGCCATTTGTAGATTGAACGGACAGCCCCTTTGAGTCCGGGTATGGGGTGGGCCTTATATGCCACCCGGTCCAGCTGCCAGCTTAACCCCCTGAAGTAAAGAACAAACCTTACCAGCATCCCGATCACGCAGATCCCTAATGAGATCCAGAAAAAGATGCCTGTCAAAAAGTCATGCATGCGTGCCTCCGTAGATATATCTTGTTTGTCGCGCAATAAGCGGGTTGTCTAATCATCTTCTCTCTGGGTCAGAAAAAGCCAGAACAGCGGCATGAAAACCAGGATGCCTCCCATGATCAGGTAGGTGATGCCCTTGGTATAAACCATATAGTCCTGAAGGGTATAAAAAATGTTCTCCACTGGATCCTCCTTTAATCAAAAAACGATTCTCATGCCACTTAGTGGGCTTTATAATCCGGATGTTCATACAGAACCGGCATCCGGGTGGTGATAAACCGGTAGACAACAATGCCCACGGTGACGATGAATACGGACGTTCCAACTTCCATGATGCTGGGAACATACCGGTCCGCTGCAGGCAGATGATAGTTGAAAGCCACTATGGAAATATTCAGCCGGTTCAGCACAATGCCCAGAACAGTCCAGGCCGCTGCCCACCGGATCATGACCAGGTTTTTTTCCCTTGACCCCATGGCATAGAGAATCGCAGGAAAGGCGACAAAGCCAATCAGTTCAAACAGGAACCATGCACCCCAGCCCGTGGCCAGGTAATGCCAGTTGTTGTCAACGGCCAGCCCGATAAGCTTGATGGCAAGATACCCCATCATGACAAAAGCGGCGGCTTTTGCAAAGCCCAGGGCCACCCCGGGTGCTTCGTGGTGGTGAGTGTCGTCCATTTTATGGCTCAGCCATCTGTGGGCCAGGGTGCCTTCGAAAATGACCATGGACATCCCGGCAAACATACTGGAGATGAAAAAATAGACATGGATATAGCCTGAATACCATAATGGATGAAGTTTTGACGGCGCAATCAGGAACAGGGCTCCCAGGGACGACTGATGCAGTGTGGACAGGACAACACCGAAAACAGTGAGCAGCAGGGTCAGCTTGACGACAACGGCGCGGATTTTTTTCAATCCCAGCCATTCAAAAGCAGCTGGTGTGAATTCCACGAAGAGGACCGTCAGATAGAGGAATACGCAGAGACCCACTTCAAAGAGCAGGGAAGAGGTTCCCTGGGAATAGAAAATAGGGTATGGAAGCCGCCAGGGGCGGCCGACATCATAATGGAGGGCAAAAACCACCAGGGCATACCCGAGAAAAGCTGTTAGAATCGCCGGACGGACTGCGGAATGGAAACGCTTGAGGCCAAAGATGTAACAGGCTGCTGAGGTGACATACCCGCCGGCAGCCAGAGCCACCCCGCAGAGCAGGTCAAAGCCGATCCATATCCCCCAGGGATTATTGTCATCCAGGTTGGTGACCGCGCCGATTCCCTGGGTAAACCGCAGCAGGGTAAGAATGCCGCCGATCAGCAGGATAACACCGGTAATAATGTTAAATGGCGTAAACTTTCCAGCGCCTTGCGTTTTTTCAGAATCCATTTATTCTTCCTCCTTGCCCGTATCGTCTGATGTGGGTTGTGCGTCCTGCGGATCTTCAGATTCTTCGGTTGCGCTCTGGTCAGCCGCTTCTTCGGCCTGGGCCGCTTTTTCTTCTTCAGCTGCTTTTGCCGCCTCTTCAAGGGCTTTTTTAACCTCAAAATTGATGGCAGAAGCCTTTTCCTGGGTCATTTTTTCCCTGAGGTCATCAAGCTGCTTTTGGGCATCTTCCTTGGCTGTTGCAAGGGTCTGGGCCACAGCTTCAGCTTTCTCCTTCTCTGCGATCTTGTCTTTTCGTTTGGAAATGGCATAAACGCCGGTGAGCAGAACAGGCC
>CAZLNA010000172.1:0-5146 GCA_964560485.1 uncultured Desulfobacula sp.
GGTGAAAAAGTGGTTTCTCTTAATCTGGCAGCAGGTGAAAAGGGGATAGCGGCCGGCAATGTCATAGACTTCCCTTTTAAATTTGACCTCGCGCCAAAACCTGTTCACCATAAAATACTCAGTGGGGCAGCGGCTGCCGCACTAGGCGCGCTTTCAGCCGACTGCCGCTTTTTTCCGTTTTATCCCATGAGTCCGGGCACTCCGGTTATCAGCAATGTGGTGAAATTCGCCAGTCAGCTGCCTGTGGTGGTTGAGCAGGCAGAAGATGAAATTGCCGCGGTAAATATGGCCATCGGTGCGTCATTTGCAGGTGTCCGTTCGTTGACAGCAACTTCAGGCGGGGGGTTCTGCCTGATGACTGAGGGGCTTGGACTGGCCGCTATCACTGAAACACCGATCGTGATTATCAATGCCCAGCGGCCCGGGCCTGCGACCGGTCTGGCCACACGGACCGCCCAGGCCGATCTGCTGTTTGCCATTCACGCGTCCCAGGATGAGTTTCCCCGGCTTGTCTTTGCGCCCGGCAGTGTGATGGAGACATTCAATACGGTCAAAAAAGCGGTTTTTCTTTCTGAAAAATACCAGGTCCCTGCCATTATTCTCATGGATCAGTTTCTAGTGGATTCCTCACGCACTGAACCGGATGATTTTACCCTTGATGACGCCCATCTCTCATTTCTTGATACGGGCCATGACCTTTCAGAACCCTATCTTCGCTATGAATTGACAGAATCAGGTGTGTCTGCGCGGAAGCTGCCCTGTGAATCCTCCGCGCTTGTCCGGGCTGCCGGCAATGAACATACTCCGGAGGGCTTGAGCACAGAGGATCCCGATATGCGCAACCAGATGGTTAGGAAGCGGTTTAAAAAGCTGCCGGAGATGAAAAAACAAATGCGGATGCCGTCTGTTTTCTCTCCTGAAAGCCGGTTTTTTCTGACTGGCTGGGGGTCAACCAAGGGCAGCATCATGGAGGCCTGCCTCCATTTGAGAGAGGAAGGGATTGATGCCGGCTGGATCATTTTTGAAGATATCTGGCCTCTGGATGAGAAACGGCTCACAGCTGTATTAGAGAACAAAAAAATGATTCTGGTGGAGGGGAACGCAACCAGTCAACTGGGCCAGCTGGTACGCCAGCTGACCGGCATCGATTATCATGCAGCTGTTTTAAAACATGACGGCCGGCCGATTTTTCCGGAGTTTATCATTGATAAAATAAAAAAAATGATAGGACATTAATATGGGAGAGACATTGTTTGATACGCAGACACCGAGTCAGTGGTGTCCTGGATGCGGAAATTTTGCCATACTCAAGGCCATGAAAGCGGCGTTTACCCGAATGGGGCTTGAACCGAAAGACCTGCTGGTCGTGGCAGGGATCGGTCAGGCAGGGAAAACGCCTCACTATCTGTCCTGTAACATGATCCACGGGCTTCACGGCCGGGCACTGCCCCTTGCCACGGGTGCGAAAATAGCCAACCACAAACTCAATGTGTTGGTGAATTCAGGAGACGGCGACTGTTACGGAGAAGGGGCCGGCCATTTTCTGGCAGCCATCCGGCGCAATGTCGATATTACGCTGCTGGTCCACAACAATCAGGTTTACGGATTGACCAAAGGTCAGGCATCGCCCACTTCTGTTCTGGGGATGACCACCAAACTGCAGACCAAAGGGACCGTATCAAGGGCATTCAACCCAATGGCCACTGCATTGTCTGCCGGTGCCGGTTTCCTGGCCCAGGGGTTCAGCGGCAATACAGAGCAGCTTGCCGGTCTTATCATGCAGGCGATGGCGCACAAGGGGTTTTCCTTGATTGATATCTACCAGCCCTGCGTATCATTCAACAAGATCAACACCCACCTCTGGTACAAGGACCGGGTATTTGATCTTGAGGATACAGGACACAATCCTGAAGATCTGGCCCAGGCCATTCAGGTGGCAAATATGGGATGGGAAGGCGACAAGAGTATGGATTCGATTCCCACCGGCATCATTTATAAACGGCAGGGACCGGCTTTCCATGAGCGGTTTGATCTGTTAAAAAATAAATCCCTCAGGGAATATGCCTTTGCTAAAGACCAAATGAATGATATTCTGACCACCATCTAAATCTGATGGAAGGATTATTGAAATGGCTGCAGCTCTTTTGCCGTCTCTTTCGACTTTCAGGAACAAGACCACCCTGTCAAATGATTCAGGTATGGGGCCGGCATAACGCAGCAAAAACAGATCCTGATCATCCAGGGACAGATATCCACCGGTTTTTTTGCAGGATCAAATGAGATTGCGCTGACGTCTGAAAGATATTTTTGATACCATTCTTATAATGAAAAACAGGAGGAATTATGGGCAAGGTACTAATCATTTATGCAACACGCTCTGATGAAACCAAAGGGATTGCAGAACTGATCGGAGAAGGCGTCCGGCTGGCCGGTCATGATGCTGAGGTCAAAAAGACAACAGATATCAAAAGCGAAGAGGACATCAAGGGATATGACGGGTATGTACTCGGTTCCGGAACCTACCACGGCGAAATGATCACTGCCATGAAACAGATCCTCTTTCTCTGTGAGCGGGCAGAGCTGGAGGGAAAACCCGGCGGTGCTTTCGGCGCATATGGATGGAGCGGTGAAGCCCCTGGCAGGATATTTGATACCATGACACATATTTTCGGTATGAAAATGGTTCCGGATGGTCCACTGATGCTTAAAGCCAGCTGGATCGGCGGGGGTATTCAGGCGGCTCAGGAATACGGAAAAAGTATTGCTGCCATGATATAAGGTGTTTCCATGAATGAATCAAGCGTGATACTGGCCTGTTCTGCATGCAATGCCAAGAATAGAATTCCTTTGACACGGCTGGACGATGCCCCTATATGCGGGAAATGCCAGACCCCTTTACCGGTTGATGATTTAAGCCGCCCGGTGGATGTTTCAGATCAGAATTTTGATCAGGTGGTGCTGGCATCGCCCATACCGGTCATGGTGGACTGCTGGGCACCCTGGTGCGGGCCCTGCAGGTCCATTTCACCAATGATGGTATCCCTTGCCAGGAAATACCGGGCAAGAATAAAAATTGCCAAGCTCAATCTGGATGAAAACACCATGATCGGCAGCCGGTACTCAATCACCAGCGTTCCAACCTTCCTGCTGATACAGAACGGCCGGATCGTTGACAAGCTGGTGGGTGCACTGCCTAAAGAACACCTGGAAGCAGCCGTTGAAAGAATTCTGTGATCCGGCTGTAAAACCTGTCTTCTGTAAATGGATTGAAGATCAGTGGCAGATCTGCGTCGATTCGCCCGTCGCTGATGTCGATATTCAAGGCAGCCCGGAAAGAGTGCTTTCCCGGGCGGTTATAAAAGATACCAGCGGTCGGCGTTTTTTAATCGAAAAATTCGGACTGGCCAAAAGAGATCACCGAACCTTTGTGGCCGATTGTGTGCACGCGCTGCATGAAAAGGGGTTAACCCAGGCTGTTGAATATAAGAAGGCATCTTCAGGGGCGTATTTGCCCATATTTCAAAAAGCGGCGTACCAGGTATCTGACTATCTGGACAGCACCGGCCTGAAACAGCCTGAATATTTACAATCCTCGCAAATGGGCAAAAGTTTCGGCCTGTTTTTAACGGATATGTCAACAGCGGCCCGGAAAGCAGACACACTGCCAAGCCGTCCGGTCTTTTCCATTAAAGCCTATATTCATGATTTGTTTGCCCGGATGAAGATTCATGACCAGGCAGCGTATCACCGGTTTCTACCTATACTTGCGTTCCTTGAAAAATCTTTTATGCGTATTCATGACAGCCTTTTGCCAGGCTTCTGCCATGGTGATCTCCACCCCATGAATGCCCTGTGGAACAAGGACGAGATCCGGGCAGTGATTGACTGGGAGTTCACAGGGGTCAAACCTGAAATCTATGATGCCGCCAACCTGGTGGGGTGTGCCGGTTTCGAGCACCCTGAGGGACTCGGCGGTCCCATGGTCATGTCTTTTTTAGCGGTTGTGCGTCAGAACCGGCTCTATAGTCCCATCAGCTGGCAGCACTTTCCTGAATTCCTGCTGGCCCTTCGTTTTGCCTGGCTCTCTGAGTGGCTGAGGAAAAATGATACTGAGATGGTGGAAATGGAAGAAGCGTATATGCAACTACTGATCGATAATATGCAAATACTGCGGAAAGGCTGGAATCTGTAACGGGTCGGTATAATATGAAAGGATACGTCAGATGATTAAAGGGTTAAGCGGAGAAGCGCTTCAGGAATTCATGAAAACCAGAAAAGAGAAAGATTACCTGGTGGTCGATGTGAGACAACCTGAGGAATACCGCCTTGATCATATCCCCGGATCTGTCAATATCCCCCTGGCAGAAGTTCAGTTCGACCCGTATATATTTGAAAATGAAAGGGATCTGGTTTTCTGCTGTACACGGGGGGCCCGCTGTAAAGTTGCTGCTGTTTTTGTTTCAGAAGCCGGGCATGCTTCAAACAGGCTGTTCTATCTTCAAGAAGGCCTGTTTGAATATTCGGGTGAACTCATGATTGCGATGCCGAAAATAGGCGTGTTCCCCAGCGATATGACTGCTCAGGCGGTAATGCGAACAGCAGTGGGGTTTGAAAAGGCCGCTTATAGATTCTATCGCAGTGCACTGGAAAAGCTGCGCCGGGCACCTATCCGCAGCACCCTGGAAAAAATGGCAAAAGAAGAAAAAGCACATGCTAAATCCATCTTTCGCAAATTGAATTCCGCCCCGGCAACAGAGGCTGATTTTCAGGCATATTTTGACCAGAGCAGTGACAGTATCCTTGAAGGCGGTAAATCCTTTAAAGAGGTTGAAGCCTTTTTAAGCCAGGAAACGTCCAACCCCTGCATGGATATCCTCGATTTTGCCATTGAGATTGAGTACAGTGCGTATGACCTTTACAAAACCATGGCAGAAAAATCTGATCAGGCTGATGTGAAACAGCTTTTTTTCCACCTGGCAGAGGTGGAAAAAAAACATCTTGACCGGCTGATCACAGACCTTGAATTATGTGTACAATATTGAACCCGGGCCAGGAGTGGCTGGGGGGCTCAATGATGAAAAAATCACTTGAAATAAGATATTCTTTTCAATAGAGTACTGGTAACGATTGTTTTCTTTCTCTTAAT
>CAZLNA010000173.1:0-5121 GCA_964560485.1 uncultured Desulfobacula sp.
TGATGGGGTTTGCCCCGCCCAAATACTATTCCGGATCAGGCGTATGGAAAAAAGCAATGTTTCATGAACAGATGCAGACCTCTATAAAAGAGTTGTGCCGTTACCGCACACCGGATCTGACCATCATGGACGCCAGTTTAGGCCTGGCCGAATACCACCTGGGCGGTCCCTGCTGCAGCCCACCTGTCAAAAAAATTCTGGTCAGCGACGATCCATATAAGGCGGACCAGTGCGCTGCAAAACTTCTGGGCCTTGTACCGGAGACCATCCCGCATATCAAGAAAGATTAGACCGGCCCCAGAGGATAAAAAAAAAGGGGCATTTATTTATTTGATAGTTCGTCTTGACCAGTCCATTCTCTTATTTAATCGCGCATAACACAACAAGAACAGACCTGTAAAAAGAAATACGAATGATGAAGGCACAGGGACCTGTGAGGCCCCAGCTAATATCGCAGTATTAGAGACACTTTCATAGGCATAGTCAATCAACGTGATGTTGTTTTGTTTATCTGTGTCAAATTGAATCCATCCATAATAAATGCCTGTCCCATCGTTTAACTCAAAACCAAGATATTTGTTTTGAAGGTTATTCCATGCACCAGAATAGGAGTCTTGGGGATCAGCATAGAAATCATATTTATTCCACATCATACCATCATTGGAGCTGAATGACCACATGAGTTCAGGAGGGGCAGAGGGTCCAATCAAAGTACCGTAGTCTAATGGAACTTTTAAGCCTGGCATCCCAGAGTTTGCTGAAGGTTCAAATCCATCATTTAGGTATCGCATGGAAAAACTATTATTGAATACTACATCATATGAGCTAAAAGAAATATAACCTCCGCCACCTCTCCAACGCCAACCAGACTCGAAATCTGTAACACCGTCTTCATTGATGTCCAAACTAAAGTCTGGCCCTGTAAGATTAAGTTTCCCAGAGTACACAATAGATGCTTCCGTGATGCTATAAAACAGAACAAATGATATACAAAATAATACGAAATGTGTTGTTTTAGCTTTCATAGATACCTCCTTAGGGTTTTGAATGAATAAAGCGATCAAATGATCATCACTTAATATGGAAGTATTTATTTCTAATTAACAAGGGGTTAATTCTGTGTTAAAAAATTGCAGCTTCTTATGGTTTGTAGTAATTAGGACTTCCAGGGACAGTTTGCTCTTTTTTGGTCCTGTCCCTGTAATTTTCTTCTTCTGCAGGAAATATGTGACTCCCCTCCCCCTGGCCGCCATCAAGGTATCAGGTGCAAGGCGCCAAGGAGAGACGAATGAGGCGTATACATCATACGCCGCAGTGAGACGCGACCGCAGGCAACACAGCAGATGATGCCTTAATGGCCGGCCAGCAGATGATGCCTTAATGCTGGATCAAAGCTTGCATTCTTCTTTGAAATGTATATACTTGTACACATGGGTACATATCACCACACATCAAGAGGTCTTCATGGAAACCGCAACATTGATAAAAAAAAATTTTTACATCTCTGCTGAGAACATAAAAAAACTGACTGACATCAAAAACAGTTCCGGGCAGTCTGCCGGAGAAACAGTCAGAAAGGCGATTGATGCATTTCAAACGGAAAATACGGAGCAGAGCGAATTGATTTCAATCGCGCTGGACAAAATCAAAGAGGCAACAGCTGCCTCCCAAAAAACCATTGAGCGGGTTGATGCCGTTATCCGGAAAATAGAAGAAAGGGCCGGCAGAAATGGGTAGCCTGAAAGATCTGGTGATCGAAACCATCAAACTGACCGACACTGTCAAAACACTGGACAAAAGAACGCAGAAATTATCCGATCTGACCAACGATATCGACAAGCGCCTGATTCGTCTGGAAACGATAGCAGAAATCGGCACACTCGCGGCTTTAAAACAGCTTCCTTCCAGCGATCAGGCCGACTGATCTTTGATACCTGTTTGATTCTTTTTTTGCCCGGCGCTCAGTGACCTGCTCTTTAAAACCGCTGGCTGCCTTGACACAGGCAGACCTCTTCTTTTATACTCACACCTTTATGAATGACGACAATTTGTACCGTCGGCCGGCAGGAATGCGCTTGTACCATGGTCGTGACTGCTCAAAAGGATAAATCTCAAAAGCTTCCCCCAAAGGTGTATACATGAAACAATGGTTAACCCAATACCTGGTCTGCCCCCAGTGCCTGCCCGAAGAACTTTCTCTTGAGCTTTCAGCTGACCGGCAGGAAGACGAGGAAATTTTAGCCGGCAGCCTGTCATGCAAGGCATGCGGATCAAGCTATCCCATTGAAGACGGCCTCGCCGTTGTCCTGCCAGAAGAAAGCCGGGGAATTTTGTCAGTTGAGTCCGGGTACAATTCCAAAAACATGCTGTCGTCTTACCTGTGGAGCCATTTCTGCGATACCTTTGACGACCCGGACGCCACCGATGCCTATGCCCGGTGGTCGGAATGTTTCAATGGCGGATCCGGCATGGCACTGGATATCGGCTCTTCTGTTGGAAGACTGTCATTTGAAATGAGCCAGACCCATGACCGGGTCATCGGCATTGACACCTCCCCTGTTTTTATCCGGGCGGCGCGAAATCTGCTCATGAACAAACGGCTTGAATTTGACATGGTGATCGAAGGAGAGATCACCCAAAAAAGAGCCATTGAATTTCATAACGGATGGCAGTACGACCGGGTGGAGTTTCTGGTGGCAGACGCCATGGCCCTGCCCTTTAAAAACGCTCTCTTTTCCACGGTGGCCTCCATTAATATCCTGGAAAAAGTGCCTGACCCCATGAAACATTTTATTGAAATCAACCGTATGATGGCGGCGTCTTGCGCCCGATTTGTCTTTTCTGACCCGTTTTCCTGGGATGAATCGGTTTCTTTGCCTGACACCTGGCTTTCCGGGAGGACAGAAGGCAAATACAAGGGGTTCGGCATTGATAATATCACCCGGATCATGCGCGGTGACGGCGGGATTATTGACCCGCCGCTGACAATTGCCGATAAAAAGGATGTGGCCTGGAAGATCAGAAAAACCCGTAACCTTTGGGAGCATATTACCTCCCAGATGATCCTTGGCACCAGAGAATAACCGGGCGGCAGCCTGAATCTGAACCCCATTGATAACAATTTAAGAGAAACCACATGATCGTCAGAAAAAAAGAAGGTATATGCGGACTGTGTTTCCACAGCCCCGGGTGCGGGGTCATTGTCCATTTTGATGAAAACGACCGGATCGAACAGATTACGCCCGACCCTGAGGCTCCCCTTGGCAAGGTCCTGTGTCCCATATCCAGAAGCGCCAGCCAGGTGATATATTCTGAAAGCCGCCTGAAAACGCCCATGAAACGGGTGGGTCCCAAAGGAACCCATGAGTTTGAACCGATATCCTGGGATGACGCTTATGAGACCATTGCCCGAAAACTGTTTGCCATCAAGGATGAACACGGGCCAGAGGCCCTGGCCTTTTATGCCGGAACCGGCTCTTACGAAAGGGCGTTCAAGGATATTTTCCAGCTCAAGGGGTCAGAGATCTACCTGGCTTCCTCCATCCTGTTTCCTTTAGGCTCTCCCAACACATTCGGCGTGGGAGCACCCTGCTATACCTCACTCGGGGTTCTTGCACCCAAGCTGACCATGGGCTGCCTTCACATTGACATGTTTTCGGACGTGGACAATGCCGACCTGATACTGGTCTGGGGAACAGACCCGTCCACCTCGACGCCCCCGCAGATGTACCGCCAATTGACCCGGGCGGCAAAGGAAGGGGCGGACATCATCGTTATTGACCCGAGAAAAACCCGGACCGCTGAAATCGAAGGCAGCCAATGGATCACTATCCGTCCCGGCACGGATGGCGCCCTGGCCCTCGGCCTCTGCCACATTCTGATCCGCGATGACATCTATGATGAAGACTTTGTTGAAAACTGGACACTCGGGTTTGACGAATTCAATTCCTATGTGGCGGATTTCACCCCGGAACGCGTCTCAGACATCACCGGCATTGAAGAAGAGACCATCGAATGGCTGGCAGAAGAAATCGCTGATGCCGAAGGGGCCTGTTATGTCATGTATACCGGACTTGAGTATACCCGAAGCGGGGTTCAGAACATCCGGGCGGTCATGGTGCTCTGGGCCCTGGCAGGCCAGCTTGATGTGGAAGGCGGCCGCTGCTTCTTAAGAAGGGAAAACAGCTTTCCTTTGCCCCGGGAGCACCAGGTTGAAACACCGGGTTTTGATACATCCATCGGCAAGGGGCAATTTGAGGTCTATGCCCACTACTGCGGGGGCGAACCCCATGCCATGCTCCTGCCCAAGGCCATGATCGACGGAGACCCTTACCGCATCCGCTCCCTCATGGTGCTGGGCGCATCCCTGATCACGGCATGGCCTGAACCCGGCACCTGGAAAAAAGCACTCGAGCAGCTTGATTTCATGGTGGTCATGGACCTTCAGATGACCGCAGATGCCGCTTATGCCGACATTGTCCTGCCGTGCACCACAGCGTTTGAACAGGAATCCTACTGCTATTACGGCAATGCCATCCGGTTCAGGGAAAAGATGATCGATCCTGTGGGAGAGGCCAAACCCGGGGTACAGATCCTGCTCGAACTGGCCCAAAAACTGGGGATTGGCGACAATTATCCTGAAAATGTCAGAGAACACCTTGAAACCATATTAAGGCCCTCAGGCCACACCCTTGACGACCTGCTGAACGCGGATAAAAATGTCCTTCGTTCACCCGGACAGGAAATGGTCTATAAGAAATGGGAAAAAGGCCTGCTCAGGGCGGACGGTAAACCCGGGTTCGAGACCCCGTCCGGTAAATTTGAAATTTTATCCACCATATTAGAACAATACGGCTATCCAGGCCTTCCGGAATATGAAGAGTCTTATGAAACACCGGTCAGCAACCCGAAACTGTTTAAGCGGTTCCCGCTGATCCTCGGGACCGGACCGTTTAAACCGGATATGAAATCCTGCCTTCGGGCCATCCCGGATTTTATGGAAAAATATCCGTATCCGGCAGTTGAGATAAACACTGCTGATGCAAAAGAAAGAAAAATCAGCACCGGCGACGTGGTGAGCCTGAAAACAGCCAGGGGAGCCATAAAAATGCGCGCCTATGT
>CAZLNA010000174.1:0-5101 GCA_964560485.1 uncultured Desulfobacula sp.
GTGTCGAACAGGTCGCCTGCAATGGCAAGCTCGTCACTCCCGCCTGCCAGAGCTCTTATTGTCAGCCAGGCGTTCAGGCTCCCATGGATATCTGCGGAAACGATTAACTTTGTCATGGATATTTTTTTACTTGTTAAAAAGAATAAAATTTCATAGTATCTCAGCCAAATCAAGTAATTTTCTTCACAGGAGAACGACTTTTATTTTTTTCACATATGGACTTTAAACTCATAGACAGAATCTTGGCGCTCGGCAATCTGATCGGGCAGGCGAATCTCGCTTACATTGAGGCAGACACCAGTCTCCAGGTTTCTTCCTGGAATCCGGGTGCCAGACAATTGTTCGGTTATACTGAAGATGAAACCATGGGTCGGTTCCTGGATGAACTCATCCCTGTGAAGAAACGCGACCTGATGGATTGTAAACAGACCCAGTTTCTGGCCTGCTCCCACAGCAATGAAGAGGGCGGTACGATCCAGTGTGAAATTTACTACGCCCCCATCATGAACACCAAAGGGGAGAAACTCGGCGTTGCCGTGCTTGCCAGTGATGTTTCCGAAAGACTCAAGGAAAAAGAATCCATCCGGCACCAGGAACAGCAGCTTAAGGATATTTTTGGATTTGCGCCCATTGGCATTTATCACGTGAACCGGGACGGCCGGATTGATTTTGCCAACCCTGAATATGCCTGGATGCTGGGCTATGAGTCTGCAGAAGCTGTTACAGAACAGGTGACAAACTTTCCTGAGCAGATATTCCATGACCCGGAAAAAGCTGAAGAATTCATGTTTGGTGTGAACGAGGCTGAGGAAGTGATCCGGTTCAGATGCCGTCTGAAGCGAAAGGATCATTCTTTTGTCTGGGCCCTTTGCTATGCCAAGGTCTCCCAGGATGAATCAGGCCGGAAAAACGGGTTCAACGGTTTTTCCATTGACATCAGTGAGACAGTCAGGGCAGAGCAGGAAATTAAAAAAGTTAATAAGAAGCTTAAACTGCTGTCTGTCATAGACGGCCTGACTCAGATTCCGAACCGCCGGCGGTTTGATGAATACCTGGGAAGTGAATGGAAACGGCACTTCAGAGACAAAGATCATATCTCCGTCATTCTCTGCGACATTGATTTTTTCAAACTCTACAATGACAATTACGGCCACCAGGCCGGTGATGAATGCCTGAAGAAAGTGGCCCGGGCCATCAATGACTGTGCCCACAGGGCAACTGACCTGGCTGCCCGGTATGGTGGAGAAGAATTCGTTGTGGTTCTGCCCAATACAGACGAGGACGGTGCCATGGCTGTTGCCGAAGAGGTCCGGACCCATGTTCAGAACCTGAAAATTGATCATGAGACATCCAAGGTCAACGACCACGTGACCTTGAGCCTCGGGGTGGCCACCATGGTTCCGGGCAGTGACAATTCAGCTGAAGAGCTTGTGGCTATGGCAGATGAGGCGCTCTATGAAGCCAAGGAGAACGGCCGGAATCAGAGTGTCCGCAAACCGGGTATCCCGGGTCTTTAACCCTTCTTATTCTTTCATTAAAGCAGTACCGCATCAATGGTGTGCGGCCCAAACCACGATTCCAAAGGCGATTATCTGGAAACAGCGTTTTTCAAGCGGTGAATCCGTTCCAGAACAGGTGGATGTGAATAATTTAAAAAGACATAGAACGGGTGGGGGGTTAAATTGGACAGATTGTTGGCAGACAGTTTTTTTAATGCCCTGATCAGCGGATCGCTTTTTTCTGTGGTTTCCGCAGCAAACCGGTCTGCCTCATATTCGTCTTTTCTGGAAGCAACCTGCATGAATATCGATAGGAACAGGTCTATGGGACTGTAGAGCATGCCGAAAAAGAGCAGTCCGGCGTAAATAGAGACATGTTCCATGAAAAACGCCTTGAACAGGGCTTCATGGCTGATAAACAGGGACAGCAGGTAGAAAATCACGCCCATCTGAAGGATGCCCAAGGCCATCCGTTTGATGATATGCTTTTTCTTATAATGGCCCATTTCATGGGCCAGCACCGAGACCAGCTCTTCAACGGACAAGTCCTTGATCAGGGTGTCAAACAGCACAATCCGCTTGTTTTTTCCAAATCCCGTGAAAAAGGCATTGGACCGGCTGCTTCTCTTTGAACCGTCCATGACAAAAAGGTTGGATAAAGAAAAATTAATGGTGTTTGCGTATTGGACAATGGCTTGTTTAAGCGGCCCGTCTTCAAGAGGGGTAAATTTATTAAACAGCGGCATGATCCAGGTGGGTACAATATATTGCACCAGCAGCAGAAAGACGACACTCACAGCCCAGCAGACCAGCCAGGCATTGGGGCCGCCGGATTCAAGGCAAAAGAGAATCAGTGACAGCAGAAGGCTGCCAAGGATGATCGAGAGCAGTATTGATTTGATAAGATCCTGGATAAATACAGCAGGCGTGGTTTTATTGAAACCGAATTTTTCCTCTATTACAAAGGTTGAATAAATTGAAAAAGGCAGGGATATCAAAAGTTTTAACGCCATGAGGATGGCAATGTAAAAAAGCCCTGAGACAATGGTTCCCAGCTGAAACGATCTGACAAAGGTATCCACATATTCGAACCCGCCCGAAAACCAGAAGATGATCAGGAGCACAAGGTCTGCCGAAGACTGCACAAGACCGAACCATGTATTTGTTTTCAGGTATTCCTGTGACTTGAGGTATTTCTTACTGTCGTAATGATCTTTGAATTCATCCGGCAAGGGCTGGTTGAGGTGCCTGATGTTGAGCAGGTCTGTCAGTGCATTGAGAAAAGCGGCTCCAATCAGTGTGGCCAGTATGATAACGGTAATGAACTGCTGGGTAAATAACATTGGCGGCTGTAATTATCAGGAATTGATCATTTCCCGAAGCTTGCCTGAACATTTAAAGGTGACAACCCGCCGTGCCGGCAGGGTCATTTCTTCATTGGTTGCCGGATTTCGTCCTTTTCTCGCCTGTTTTTCATTGACACAGAACTTCCCAAAACCGCTGATCATGATGTCTTCGCCGTTTTCAATCGTTTTTTTGATGATTTCGAGAAATTCTTCTAAAACCTCATATGTGTCCGTCCGTGAAAGGTTCAGGCGGGTCTGTATCTTTTCCGCGATAATTGTTTTTGTTAATGCCATATATATAAACTCCTAACTGCCTAATTTTATAAATTAAAGTAGAAAAACGTTAGCTAAAATACTTTATTCAACTATCATTTGTCAAGCGGTATATCATCGAATCGGCGGATTTCATCAATTGTTTTCAGTCCGTTTTTTTCAATGTTTTTTGTTAAGATTCAAGGGCATTGGACAGGACGTGATCCACAGTCCGGGACAGGGTGCCCATTTCAACGGGTTTGGGTAAAATTGCATCAATCATATCTGTATCCGCGTCTTCGCTCTGGCTGATATTTGCAAACCCTGTCGCCAGAATAACCGGTATACGGGGATTAAGCTGTTTAATCTGTCCGGCAAGCTCGGTGCCGTGAATTTCCGGCATGGTCATATCCGTGATCACCAGGTCAAATGCGTCCGGGTCTTTTTTCACTGTACTCAGGGCTGCCAGAGGGGATTCAAATGCAGAGACCCGGTATCCCAGACGCTCGAGCATTTTCTTCCCGACCCTGACCAGAACAGGCTCATCATCCACCAGGAGAATATGGGCATTGCCTTTAACCATAGCTTTGGGTTTTGTCCTGGGTGCCGGAACCTGTGCCGGTGAGTACCGGGGAAAGAATAAATTGAACACCGAGCCTTTGCCTGGTTCTGTCTGGGTGGTGATGGCCCCGTTGAAACGGGTGACGATACCGTGGACAACAGCAAGGCCAAGTCCGGTGCCGTCACCTTTGGCTTTGGTGGTAAAATACGGGTTGAAGATTTTTCCCACAGCCTCAGGCGCAATGCCTTTGCCGGTGTCAGAAACACTGATGCTGATATACCGGCCGAAAGGAAGGTCGCCGGAAAGATCTTTAATCGGGGATCCGGGTGCATGATCCATTTCCCTGACAACGATCCTGACCGTTCCCATGGCACTTTCAATGGCCTGTCTTGCATTGGTGCAAAGGTTCATGACAGCCTGGTGAACCTGAGACGGGTCTGCCCGGATACAGCCGATATCCTTTTCAACCTGGGATTGAAGCTTTATGGACGAAGGAAAAGAGGCTTTTAATAGTTTCACAGATTCATTGACGATTTCTCCAGGGTGGGTCAGTTTACCGCCTTTACCGTTGTTTCGCTGCCGGCTGAAGTCAAGAATCTGTATGATCAGGTTTTTTGCCCGGTTGCAGCCGGCAATGATCTGATCAATGTGACTGCTGGCAGAGTGCTGTTTTGTGACTTCAAACTGCATGAGCTGGGCATGACCGAGAATACCGCCCAGAATATTGTTAAAGTCATGGGCGATCCCGCCGGCCAGTGTTCCCACGGCCTCGAGACGCTGGGCATGACGGAGCTGGGCAGCGAGTTTTTCTTTTTCAAACTGGGCGTTTTTCAGGCCGGTAATGTCAATATCCGCTCCCCGGTAGCCCTGAAAATGTCCCTGGGTATCATAGATAGGATTGCCGCTGGACAGGTAGTACTGAACAAGACCGGAGCAGGTCCTGCGTGAGATACTGATATTGGTGAACTCCTGCTGCTGGCGGATATTCTGCATCAGCTGCGGCCAGGATTTGTCCCTGGCATCTCCGGTCATCTGCCAGGTGAAGTGTTTGCCCTTAAAATCTGAGCGTGAAAAGCCTGTCAATTGCTCGGCTTTTTTTGAGACATAAACGTAGTTCATCTCTGTGCTGATTTCCCAGAGGATATCCCCGATGTTGTGGATAACATCTTTGAGGATCGCTTCTTTTTCTTTGAGGGCTTTTGTGGCATTTTCAATTTTCAGGAGCTGGCTGTTGAGTGTCTTTCGTTCCTGGTAGGCTTTTAATGCGTTGGTAAGCATCACGTCAAATCGTTTTTTTGTAACGTCAGTCTCAATGAACCAGGCGTCGCAGGGAAAGCTGGCGTCAGCTTCCGGTACCGGCTCTGAAGAGTGGATGACGATATGCGAAAATCTGCCGGATCGGGTTTGACGAAATTGTTCAATCAGTTTCACCTGCTTTTCAA
>CAZLNA010000175.1:0-5097 GCA_964560485.1 uncultured Desulfobacula sp.
GTTGTTAACACCATGCTTGGTGATGTTCTCCTTCATGGCAGCCGCCTGGATGGCTTCCGTATAAGCAAACTGGTCGACCGTGGATGCCTTTGTGATAATATCCAGGACCATTTTCTGGTGGTCGCTCATGCTGTTGTAGACATCCTTGTTGATCAGCAGTTCAAATACGGTGGCCTGCTGATGCCATCCGGGATAGTAATTGTATTTGGCGATTTTGTAGAATCCCAGACGTTTGTCAATGGCGGGCATGGAGAACTCTGTGGCGTCAATGGCCTTTTTCTCCAGGGCCGGGAAGATCTCGCCGCCGGGCAGCAGAGAAGTGGAAACACCCAGTTTTTCCATGGTTTTTCCGCCGAGGCCGAAGAAGCGCATTCTCAGACCCTTGAGCTGTTCCGGACCAGTGATGGGCTCAGTGAACCAGCCCGATGTTTCCGGTGCAATGATGGAACAGATGAGAACTTTAACATTGTAGCCGGCCTGGTCGTACATCTCCTGATACAGCTTGAGTCCGTTGCCATAATACATCCATGCAAGGTATTCACCGGCTTCCGGGCCAAAGGGGATGGCAGAGAAAATCGGTGCAGCAGGGATTTTACCTGCCCAGTATGCAGCCGTGGCGTAGCCGGCGTTGATTTTGCCTTTGGATACGGCATCCAGAATTTCAAAAGGAGCAACCAGCTTGCCGGGTTCGTATACTTTCATTTTGAGACTGCCGCCGGATGCCAGCTCCATTCTTTCAGCAAGCCAGGGGGCTGCTGAGCCAAGGCCGGGAAGCGCCGTGGGGAAACAGACTGGTACTTTAAGCATGATTTTCTTTTCGGCCGCCTGGGCCGGGTTCACGGACAAAACGAGCATGAGCGCTGCCATGCTGATCATGATTTTTACCAAGGTTTTTTTGAACATTGATTCTCCTCCTGAATTAATGATTTATAAAACAGCTCTTAACGATGCAGGTTTTATCTCCTGGTTGGTCTGCCCTGCACCGCACGTGTGACCTTTACCGTCTTTGTCTGACAGGCTTGGGGCGTGTCTCGCAGCTGAACTGGATCCCAGCTGTCAGGATCTGTTTGGGCCTTGTCTTGGACATTGTTGACTCCCCTTTTGCTAACGCTGTAAAAATAAATTTACCAATTTACCGCCTGTGCTGAAAAATAATGTACCAAAAATTGGTATCATAAAGATAAAGAAAACCAGTTTGTTTTGTCAAGAAAAAAATAATTTTTATTAAAATTCGGAATAAATATTGAAAAATCCATTTATTTTGGTAAGTTAATTTAATGCCAAATTCGGGAACAGCTTGGGGTGGCGCTAAAATATTAAATGCCCAATAATGAGCATCTATGATTCAGAAAGGGTTGATTTGCAGATAGTATTGGTATGACCAATTGAATATCCGGCCGATTTTGCCCATTGACATTGTCGGCCCACCCAGAGGGACATGCGTTATGAACCTGCTAAAACCGGTCAGACAGCAAACCGTTTCAGAACAGGTCTGTGAACAGATAAAAGCCCTGATCCTTAAGGGCCGTCTCCGTCCCGGGGAGCAGCTCGTCCCCGAACGGGATATGGCCCGGATCATGAAGGTCAGCCGGACAACGGTGAGAACTGCCATCAACCGGCTGGTGACCCTGGGGCTGGTGTCGCATACCCAGGGCAGCGGGACCTTTGTGGCCTGGTCCGGTCACCGGATCGAGAATCCGTTTTCAGCGGTCTGGTCAGAGTCGGGGGGGGATTTTGAAGAGCTGATGGAGGTCAAGGCCTTCCTGGAATGCGAGGCCGTCTCGCTGGCTGCCGTCAGGGCAGGTTCAGGCTCTGTTGACGCCATTGGACGGGCCCTGGGGGAGGGTGAGAAAAAAAACATCCATGCCCGATCCAGGACCCGGGCAGATATCCGGTTTCATATGGCCATTGCCCATGCCGCAAAGAATCGGTTCTACATAAAGATGATGCAGTATTTCTATGACTGTCTCTCCCTGGACCTTGAGCCGGGCCTTGATCGGCTGTATGAAGACCGAAGGTCAAGGGCCGTAATGGTCAGCCATCACAGGCAGATCCTGACTCCAGTGCGGTCAAAGGACCCGTTGAAAGCAAGGTATGCCATGCAGGATCACCAGCAATTCATACGCGAAGCAATTGCCGCGAATACTGAACCGGGTATGGGATAGGTCCCTGATCAGACCCAGCTCACATCCTTTGCCGAAAAATGGATACCCACCTGCAACCCTGGAAAAAGGCCCAGGCCGCTGACCGTTTCCGTATCAAGGCTTAAATCAAATTCGATATCTGCGGCATCAAGCCTGACCATGATATGGCCGGGCTTCTTTTCTCTCTGAAGAAAAGAGACCATGCCAATGAGATGGTTTTCGCTGTTTTGGTGTTCGGTCCTGGGCGACTGTCCGGAAATCCGGGTCAGTCTGATATTCTTTTTTTTTATGATGGCCAGCTTTTCGGGCTGAGAGCCGTCCCCGGATGGGCCGGGAGATTCCGTTTTTGCAGACGCCTGGGGCAGAATAAGGATCTGACCGTCCGTCAGTTTTCGGATAATCCGGCTCCCCTGATGCTGAAAAGGGCCGGTGAGCATCACCTGGCGGCCGGTGGAGAACAGATGCCCATGACGGATGGAAATCTGCGAGTCCGTGGCAGAAAACAGCCAGGATAAATCATGGCTTGCTGTAACCAGGGTTGTGCCCCATTCGTCCCTGGCCTTAAGCGAGGCTTTGCGGATGAGTCGGGCGGTATGGGTGTCCACGCTGGCCACGGGTTCGTCCAGCAGGAGAACCTGTGGTTTGAGGATGAGGCGGGCGGCCATGGCCACCCGCTGGGCCTCACCGCCGGAAAGCTGGTGCCACATGCGCGGAGCAAACTGGTCAAAGTCCAGACCCACAGCGCCCAGGGCACGCGCCACCCGGGCCTTCAGATTTCGGGTATCCCGCCGGATCTTAAGTCCGTAGAGCACGTTATCCAAAACCGTGCGTTTGAGCAGGTAAGGGGTCTGGGTCAGCAGGGTAACCTTGGATCGGACTTCAGGAGAAAAGGGATGCGTTTGCCTCCCCCTGTAAAAAATACGCCCACTGGAGGGCGCGGCTGCAAAGGCAAGAAGTTTAAGCAGGGTGCTTTTTCCGCTGCCGTTGGGGCCGATCAGCCCCAGGCTTTTTCCCTGCTCAATGGAAAAGGAATGAATGTCGAGTACTTTTTTAGACCCGTAGAACTGCCTGAGCCCTTCAATCCGGTATAGCATCCCTCCGGTCTTCATTGTTTTCTTAAAAAGGACAACGAGACGTTGACGATAAAGGCAATCAGGATCAGCACCAGCCCAAGGGCGATGCCGTTGCTGAACATTCCTTTGTTGGTTTCAAGGGCAATGGCCGTGGTGATGGTCCGGGTGTGGTATTTGATATTCCCCCCCACCATCATGGAAATACCCACCTCGGTCATGACCCTGCCGTAGGCCGTCACTGCAGCGGCCAGAATGCCATAGCGTACCTCCCAGAGGCAGGTGAGTACAAGATCCTTTTTCCCGGCGCCCAGCGAGGAAAGTGTGAGTTTAAGCTGGGGATCAATTCCCTGAATGGTGGCGGCGGTAATGGCGGCCACTATGGGGAATGCCAGAATCGTCTGGCCCAGAACGATTCCAGGCAGGGAAAAGAGCATGCCAAAGGCCCCGAGCGGCCCGCGGTTGGAGATAAAGGCAAACACCATCAGACCGATAAAAACCGTGGGAAGCGACAGGAGCGTATCCAGGACAGTGCGCACCTTTTTTTTGCCTCTGAACTCAAAAAAGCCAATGGCAAACCCGACGGGAAGACCGGTGGCAAGGCTGAGAAGCATTGATCCGGCCGACACTTTTAAAGTGGTAAAAACGGCAGACCATGTGGCATCGTCTCCGTGGATCAGCAGGTCAATGGCACCGATAAATCCCTGGACAAGAAAGTCCATATTCCGGGCCTTTCAAGGGGCCGCTGTCCGGAAGGACAGCGGCCCGGGTTGTGTGTTAAGAACTTGCTTCATACCATATTAAGGCCATCCGGCCCGGGTTACTGTGCATTGGGGACAAACAGGGCCTTGCCTTTGAGCTTGAAGTCTTTGATCAGCTGCTGGGCTTCGGGTGAGGCCATCCACCGGGCGAACCGGGCTGCCAGTTCATGCTTGGCCTTCGGGCAGTTGGACGGGGCCAGGGTGAGGACGGCATACTGGTTGAGCAGGACAGCATCGCCCTGCACCAGAATTTTCAGGGGCGCATTGCCGCCCAGGTTGTGTTCATACTTGATGTAAGAACCCCGGTCGGTCATGGTGTAGCCGCCTTTCTGCTCGGCAACGGTGATGGTGGCCTGCATTCCCTGGCCGGTTTGAACATACCATTTTTCCTTGTCCGGAAGGGGGATGGCGGCGCCTTTCCAGAGCCGTTTTTCTTTTTTATGCGTGCCTGAGTCATCCCCGCGGCTGACAAATACCGCCCTGGAGGCAAGGATGTCAGCCAGGGCCTGGCTGACGGTTTTGCCCTTGATACCGGCCGGATCTGCCTCGGGGCCGATCAGGACAAAGTCGTTGTACATGATTTCAGTGCGCTGCTGGCCGAATCCATCCGCAATATATTTTTTTTCAGCCGGGGGGGCATGGACAAGCAGGACATCTACATCGCAGGTTGCCCCCAGTTTAAGGGCCTTGCCTGTGCCGGTGGCCGTCCATTTCAGGTCAATGCCGGTGGCCCTTTCAAAATGGGGCTCCAGGTAGTTGAGCAGGCCGGTGCCGTCTGTGCTGGTGGTGGTGGCCATCATGAGTTCGGGCATGGGTTTCTGGGCGTGCGCGTACACGGCAGCCAGGGTCAGAATAAGCAGGGTTGCAATGGTTTTTTTCATGGTCAGTCTCCATCGTAAAGGTTGCATTTAATAGTCAGCCAGTAGGAATTGTTCTTTACAGGATGGTGTTGCCATAGTCAATATGTGATCCGATATGCAGGTTAAAAAGGGTCAATGATGACCGATACCGACTGAAAATAACATTTTCAGGGGCGTTTGAAAAACCTTATTCCCGATCTTTTAGAAAAACGCAGTGGTATTCATCCTCGGTGAGATGACGTTTCAACAATGTGTTGATCAG
>CAZLNA010000176.1:0-5082 GCA_964560485.1 uncultured Desulfobacula sp.
CTTCTTTTGTGATGGTGATGTATGCCGAGGTGCCGAACCCTTCAAGCGCGGGTTCATCAATAAAGATGATGGGGATGGCCCCGCTATGGGCAAAATGGCGGGCCTGCCACCTCGCATTGAGGGCCAGCCGCTTGATGGCCGCATCCCTGAGCTGGTCGTGGTAGAAAATATCCCTGTCGTTCTGATCCTTGACTGCAGTGCCAAAGGTAATCGGGCCGGTGACCTGGCCTTTTAATGCGACAGCAGGCGAGGGCAGTCCATCCACCTGCCGTAAAAATTCATAAAACCCTTTTCCCCTTGAACCGGAAAGGGCGAATCTCGAGGTATCCAGGTCGGTTTCAGGCGCATCAGCAGAGAGGTAGTCTTCAAAAAAGGAAAGCATCTCCTGGTCAAAGCCGGGTGCAGACGTGTCAAGAATGTTTTTTGAATTGTCGGGCAGATACCCGGGCAGCCCTTCCATGAACTGGTCGATCATGCCTTCTTCCTTGAAAGCCGGCAGCTGAACCCATAGAGGAATCTGCGGGGTATGGTTTAGAACCAGTTGTACAGCGTCTTTGTGATTGTCTAACGGCAGGCTGCCGATCAAAAGCGGCAGCCCGTTGGCTTTAAATTGTGGCATCCTATTCCCTTTTCGCTCCAGGTTTGTCGCTGGCCTGACATTTCAGCGTTTTCTATACCATTTCCAGAACAAAAAGAGAATAGGATTATGGGGGTGCCTGGATCAATATTATCCCGGGAACATGTTGTCTTCCATGTCTATCGCAGCACCGCTTACATTCATCAGCGCATTCATACGGCCCATGCTGATCGGAAGGATGGTTTCCGTGAAAAACTGCAGGGACTTGATGATACCGCCATAGAACGGTTTATCTTTTCTCTTGGCTTTTTCAAGCTTTTGAGACGCAATATTGGCACGCCACAGGAGCATCCATGCCATGGTGACATCACCGGTGGCATCCTGGAAGGGATGGGCATTGGCAAAAGCGTTGAGCACTTTTTCCGACATGGCGTTCTGACCCATGTGGATGGAGACTTCTGCCAGTTTGTTCATGGCTTCTTCAACTTTAAGGGCATATCCTTCAAGCGCAGCGTCTGCTTTCGCTTCTGCCACGGCTTTCTGCATTTCACCGAACAGGTCCATGATGGGCTTGCCTTTGTTCAAACCGAGTTTTCTTCCCAGAAGGTCCATGGCCTGGATGCCGTTGGTTCCTTCATAAATCAGGGTAATCCGGCAGTCCCTGAGCAGCTGGGCCATGGGATATTCTTCGATAAAACCGTATCCGCCGTAGACCTGCATGCCCTGGCTGCAGATTTCAAATGAACGGTCAGTGACATAGCCTTTGGCAATCGGGGTGAGAACTTCCACAAACCCCTGGTATTTTTCGCGGACGTCCTGGTCCGGTGAATACTGGGCCATGTCAGCGCAGTACTGGACAAAATACAGCAGGGAGCGCATGCCTTCGACATAAACCTTCATGAGCATCAACTGCCGTTTGACATCCGGGTGGTTGATGATGGAAACGGACTGTGCATCCGGATTCATGAACTCCAGCAGGTTTTTGCCCTGTTTTCTTTTCTTGGCATAATCAAGCGCATACATGTAAGAGGCTGTGGCGCAGGCAAATCCCTGGAACCCGACAAGGCGGCGGGCTTCGTTCATCATCAGGAACATCGCTTTCATGCCTTTGTTTTCTTCGCCGAGAAGGGTACCGATGCAGTTCCCTTTGGACCCCAGAGAAAGTGAACAGGTGGAATTCCCGTGGATTCCCATTTTATGTTCGATGCCTGTGCAGGTGACATCGTTGAATTCACCGACTGAGCCGTCTTCATTGACACGGTATTTGGGTACCAGGAAAAGAGAGATTCCCTTGGTGCCTTCAGGTGCGCCTTCGATCCGGGCCAGCACCGGGTGGATGATATTTTCAGCCAGATCGTGGTCACCACCGGAGATGAATATTTTCTGGCCCACGATGGAGAAGGTGCCGTCATCATTTCGTGTGGCTTTTGTGGTCAGCGCGCCGACATCTGAACCTGCTTCAGGTTCGGTCAGCAGCATGGTGCCGGTCCATTTGCCGGTGAACAGATTTCTTAAGTAGGTTTCCTTTTGTTCCGGTGTGCCGAATTTTTCAACCAGATGGCCGGCGCCCTGGGTCAGGCCGGGATACATCATAAACGGAAAGTTTGCACCGTTGAAATATTCAGCAGCAGCAGAGGATACTGTTCTGGGCATGCCCTGGCCGCCCCATTCAGGATCTTCCGTGGTGGCCAGCCATTCGCCTTCGTTAAACAATTCGTAGAGGCGTTTGAAAGAGTCGGGTGTCTTTACGATGCCGTTTTCAAGGCTGCAGCCCTGTTCGTCACCTTCCTTGTTTGCCGGCAGCAGTTCTTTGACAGCAAAGTTTTTGGCTTCTGAGATGATCAGATCAATGGTCTTTTTATTGAAGTCGGCCAGTTCTTCGTTCAAGTCAGCAAGCGTTTCCGCTTCAAGCTGTTCATGGATGACAAATTCGATGTCCCGTCGATCGGAAATAACCTGTGTCATTTTTTGATCTCCTGTTTGGGTTATAAGAAGTGGTTAATGAATATATACTCATATTTATTTTTTAAGTCAATCGCTTTTTTAAAGAAAAATCAAATAAAAATTGATACGCATTTTTTTATTTAAAATACAGATATTTGAAACCGAATGGCATCTTATTGCTGTTCAGTAAATTCTATTCCTACGCAAAATATTGTGAATGAATGTTCATTCATAGTCCGACTGGTCTGTCCCTGCCTGGCCCTTCAGCCGGGTCCGGTGGTGAGGGATATTCTGAAAAATGGCTGGCGAATAAAACCGGGCAGGCTATTATCTCTCGATAGATTTGATTAAATATGGTATGAGAAGTTTTCAATGATAAAAATGAAGCGATATTCATGAATAAAGAGATTGATAAAGCGGTCAGGGCGGGGATACCCATCTTTATAGGGTATTTTCCTGCAGCGGTTGCCTTTGGTATCCTGGCCAAGGGCTGCAATCTGACCTTAGTTGAGTGTGTTATGTTCTCGGCAATTGTTTTTGCCGGCGCCAGCCAGTTTATCGCACTGAACCTGATGATGACCGGTATGGGGCCCGGGGGCATTGTTCTGACAACCCTGCTGGTGAATTTCAGGCATTTTTTAATGAGCGCCAGTCTTTCAAAACGCCTGGAAAAGGTTGAAAAGCATTATCTTGCGGCGATGGCTTTCGGAATCACCGACGAAACCTTCAGTGTGCTGTCTTTTACCCGGGGGGATCTGTCAAAAACCTTTGTCTTTGCACTTGAGCTGTCTGCGTATTCAGGATGGGTTTCAGGAACGGTCTGCGGCTATCTGGCCGGCGGTTTTCTGCCTGACATCCTGACCGAAAGCATGGGCGTTGCCCTCTATGCGCTGCTTCTGGCCATTCTTCTGCCGGAAGTGAAGCAGTCCACACGGGCCTGGGTGCTGGCCTCTGCCTCTGCGTTGCTCAATTATTCCCTGGTCAAGGCGGATCTGCTTCCCAGCGGATGGTCCATCGTTATCTGTATTGTTTTGATTTCTATGGCGGGTGCATTCTGGCCGGGTTCAGATAAAAAGGCGGTCGGCCATGAATGATGTCGCTGTCATCGTATTCGGCATGGCCTTTGTGACCTATGTTCCCCGTCTGCTGCCCTTTCTGCTGTTAAAAAATAAAAAACTGCCCCAGCGGCTCGACGCATTTTTAACCTGTATCCCGGCGGCAGCCATTGGGGCGCTGATCATCCCGGGGGTTTTCAGTGCAACACCGGAACAGCCGCTGGCAGCCCTTGCCGGTATCCTGTTTACCCTTGTTGCCGGATGGTGGAAAGGCGGGATCGTGCTCCCGGTACTGGGGTCAGTGGCGATTGCCTATCTGGTGCTCTCCCTGGGCGGATGAGGTCTGGTCTAAAAGGTGATGACCCGGTATCCGTTTTCCATGAAGGTATTCATGGACGGGTGGCCGGACATGTCGCCGATCAGGGGAATGCCTTCCGCTTTGATCGCAGTGTCTGCCTTGAGCTTGACTGAACAGGCTTTGCAGGCGCCGTGGATGATGCCAAGATCCTTGGCCTTCTGGTAAAGAATATGCAGGAAGTGGCTGTCTGATCTCATTTTTTCAACAAGGGTGACACTGTCGCCTTCCAGAATAATGAGGCCTTCTTTGCCGTTTGCGTGGAAATCAATGGCATTGAGAAGGACATGAACAAAACAGATGGGGTCTCCTCTGAAAGCAAAGATGACGATTTTTTCCGATTCCATGATAGTCTCCCTGGCAGGTTGGTTGTTTGAACAGGATGTATCCAAGAAAATGTCAATTGTCAACCAGGCAGGTGTAAATGTTTGAATATGCAGGAACGGGCATGCTGCTGGGGCTGTCTGCCGGGCTTGCTCCCGGTCCGCTGACCGCACTGGTAATTTCCCACGGAATGGCCGGGGGGTCAGGGGCCGGGGTCCGGGTGGCGCTTGCGCCGCTGGTCACGGATCTGCCGATTATTCTGGTTTCTGTTTTTGCCCTGGCCGGTCTGGCCGGCGCCAGTTCTCTGCTGGGGGGCATCTCCCTGGCCGGAGCGGTTATGGTCTTCTGTATGGGGATCCGACAGGTCCGGACAGAAGCGGCAGGGTACCAGGTCGATGGAGCAGATGCCCGGCCGCTGGTCAAAGGGGCCATGGTGAATCTATTGAGTCCTCACCCCTATCTCTTCTGGCTGGGTGTGGGGGCTCCGGTCATTACCGAGGCGGTCCGTGATGCAGGGGTCGGCGCCGGGGCAGGGTTTTTATCCGGATTTTACCTCATGCTGGTGGGCTCTAAGATCTTCATGGCCATTGGCGCTGCAAAATGCCGTGAAATGATCGGCGGGCGTTTACATCTGGCGGTCATGAAGATCCTGGGTCTGCTGCTCTGTCTTTTTGCGATGGTTCTCATGTACAAAGGGCTTTTTCTGCTGGGTCTCTTTTAACCTGCAGCGTCAAAAGCCCTTTGCAGAGTGGGCAGCAGAGCCGGAGTGCGGTTTATTTCCAGTCAAATTCCCGTGAGGTCACGGTGTGTTCCATTCGCTGAATACG
>CAZLNA010000177.1:0-5069 GCA_964560485.1 uncultured Desulfobacula sp.
TTATTGATCCCCTTTAGCCCGCCGGAAATTTCCAGTTCAGATTTAAGTCCGCTCGCCCTTGAACTGGCTGTCTGGGGCGTTGAAACACCGGACAGCCTGTCATGGATAGACCTACCTGATCCAGCGGCGTTTGCCAGGGCCCGGCAGCTGCTGAAAATGCTCGGTGCCCTGGACAGTCAGGGCCGGATCACGGATCACGGAAAAAAAATGGCAGGCCTTGGACTGCATCCCCGGCTGGCCCATATGGTACTGGCAGGAGACCGTATGGGGATGAGGCATACCGCCTGCCTGGCAGCCGCCCTGGTCAGTGAGCGGGATATCCTTGCAGGAGAGGGGGGGCCGCCGGACCCGGACATCGAACTCAGGATAGAGATCCTTTTGAGTATGGCTGCAGGAAGGGCTAAAACATATCCGGGGGTTCAGGTCAAAACCGGCCTGGCAAAAAAAATTCTTGCCTCAGCCATGAAACTGGAAAGCTCCCTGCCGGGCCGGACCGTAACCGGCCGGCGGGGCGATCCGTCCGCAGGGACACTGATCGCCCTTGCCTACCCGGACCGGGTGGCCAGGAAACGAAAAGGCGTTAAAAATACCTTTTTACTGGCATCGGGCCAGGGCGCTTGTTTCAGCCGGATAAACAGCCTGTCCATGTCTGAGTATATTGTCGCGGTTCACCTGGATGGCGCACACAAAAATGCCAGAATTTTTCTGGCGGCGGACTATTCCAGAGATCAGCTAGAACACGCTTTCGGTCATGAACTAAAACACGGGCAGACCCTTTTCTGGGATGGAGACCTTGCTATGGTCCGGGCCAGGCAGCAGACCTGGTTTAAAAAACTGCTCATCTTTGAAACCGCAGTCACGGATATTCCTGGCGATGACGGTTGTGACATTCTGTTGACACAGATAAGAAAAGAGGGGCTTGATGTACTGCCCTGGACAAAACAGACAAAACACTTTTGGGAACGCTGCATCTTTTTAAGGCGCACCGGTTTTTTTCAATCCCTGCCCGATTTGAGCGAGACGGCCCTTCTTGATTCCCTGGAAATATGGCTCAAACCGTTTTTGGATAAGGTGTTTTCGTTTAAACAACTGGCGAAAATTGATCTTGGCTCAGCCCTGCTGTCAATGCTGACATGGGATCAACAGCAGACGGTTGAAACCCATGCCCCCACGCATATCCGAGTGCCGTCAGGGTCAAAAAAACCGCTCCGCTATCATGATGCGCAAACGGTTCTGCACGCACCCGTTCTTGAAGTCCGCCTCCAGGAAATGTTCTCCCTGGACCAGACCCCGGCTATTGCCAGGGGACGGATTCCAGTCACCCTCCACCTGATGTCACCTGCCGGCCGGCCGGTTCAGATCACCAACGATCTGAAAAGCTTCTGGAAAAATACATATCCTGAGGTGAAAAAGGACCTTAAGGGGCGTTATCCCAAACATTACTGGCCCGATGACCCCATGCGCGCCACCCCCACTTCCCGGGTCAAACCGGTGATATGAAATATCTGGAAAAAAGATTGATCCGCTCTGGGCAGGGTGTTACAACTTCGATAGTGTCCTGTGGATCCATGCCATCAACAGTGATATGCAAATAACAACATGAAAACGAGGCCTCATGGAGATAAAGTTCTGTAACGTCTGCGGCAATCCGACCCAAATGAAGATCCCGCCGGATGACGATCATGAACGGGCGGTATGCACGGTTTGCGGCAATGTTCACTATCTCAACCCAAAGGTTGTGGTTGGGTGCATTCCGGAATATCAGGGCCGGATTCTGATGTGCAAGCGAAATATTGAGCCGCGAAAAGGGTATTGGACCCTGCCGGCAGGATACCTGGAAAACGGTGAGTCGGTTCAGCAGGGCGCTGTCAGGGAAACCCTGGAGGAAACCCTGGCAAGGGTGGAGATTATTGAGCCTTACCGGATGTTCAACATTGTATTTGTAAATCAGATTTACCTGATGTTCAGGGCGAAGCTCCTGTCTGAATCCTTTGGTCCCACCAGTGAAAGCACTGAAGTCCGGCTTTTTGATCAACCGCAGATTCCATGGGACGATATTGCCTTTAAAGTCATTTATCAGACATTGACAGACTATTACAAAGATCTGCCCTCTGGCAGATTTTCATTTGGTATTTTTGATATCGGGTAATCCTTTTTTATGGCGGTTTTGTCTGCTGTGGGGTATATTTAAAGTCAGCATCAGGCACCACCTGGAGGATACAAGGGCGTGGCAGCAGGTTTTTGAAGCAGCATATGCCCGTAAAAAAAAGTATTAGAGGAGACGGCATGTCAGTTATTGATTACAACATGGGGATTCTGATAGTTGATGACAGCACATCCATGCGCCGCATTGTCAAAAAATTCCTGTTCAATAATGAGTTCTCTAATTTTTATGAAGCGGCTGACGGTCACCAGGCGCTTGATGTTCTGAAAAAAGAATCCATCGACCTGATCATCTGTGATTTAAACATGCCGAACATGGACGGTCTGACCCTTCTTGAAATTGTGAAAAAGGATGATGCGCTCAAAAATATCCCGTTTATCATTCTCACTGTGGAAGCGATCCAGAGAACCATGAACAAAGCACTTGCCCTTAATGTGGACTCTTATATTGTCAAACCTGTGGAAGAAAAGGTTTTTATCGCTGAAATGCGCAGGGTCCTGGAGGGGGGGGGTGATGAACCCCGCCTGCTGCTTTAACCGGGCTGAAGACGCCTTTGCGGTTTAATCCGTATTTAGCCGGGAAATTTCACACTATAAAATTTTCGCCAGGATTTCAAACCGGTCAAAGGGCGGCATCACGCATGCACCGGAAAAATATTGTCTGGCCAGGGCCAGCATCTGCCTGGACTGAACAATCCCTGTATTAACCGGGTCTTTTGAGTCCGCCATTTCTTTTCTTAACGCCTGGGGAACGCTGATGCCTGCTACCTTGTCATGGAGGAAAACAGCATGTCGGGGTGATATCAGGGGCAGTATCCCCATGATTACTGGAACACCCAGTTCCTTAGTGGCTTCTGCAATCCGTGCTGCAGTGGATTCATCATAGACCGGCTGGGTGACAATGAACCGGCACCCGGCGGCCACCTTTTTCTCAAGGCGTACCACTTCGTGATCGAGTCCATCCACCTCCGGCCTGAAATCAAGAACCGCGCCCGTGTTAAGCCCTGATTTCTGAGCCATTTCAATCAGCTCAAACACACTGACATCTCCGACGGTTGAGGCCGGATGACCAGATGTGCGCGCTGAAGGGTCACCGGTAACAACAATCACAGTGTCAATCCCCAGGGCCCGGGCACCCCATAATTCACTTTGAAGCCCGAGGCGGTTCTGGTCACGGACGGTGATATGTAGCATGGCTTTTTGTTTTATGCTTTCCTGTATCAGTGAGGAAAAGGCCATGGCAGACATCCTCGGTTTGGCCACCGGGTTGGAGGCCACACTGAAGGCGTAGGGATTAAATTTGGACAGTCCGGATAAATTGTCCAGAAGCTTTGACGGGTCATGATCCGGCGGCGGCACCACTTCAATGGTGATGATGAATTCGTCTTTATTGCCAAATGGTGTCTTCATGATGTCTCCTTGTTTATTTCCAGGTCGGAATATTTCAATCCGGGATTTCAGGCTGACATATATATGGATAATTGTAAGACCGGCGTCAGACAATGGCAAGTTTAAATCGCAGCAAGTTTCAGCGCATGCTTGACATCCATTCTGATCTGAAAGATAATTGACTTATGCTGAAAATTCCCCCCACTCAGGACGGATGCCATGGCTAAAATCATACTGGCTGAGGATGACGAACACGTCCGGCAGCCAACCAAAATCCTTCTTGAAGATGCCGGTCATATCTGCCTTGATTTTTCAAACGGCGATGATGCGCTGGAAGCCCTACGGGCAGATCCGGACGTGCAATTGCTGGTTCTCGACATCTTCATGCCGTCCAGCGGAGGAAAGGATATTGTTACCATCTTGCGGAACGGTCCGCCAAAATTCAGGAAAATACCAGTGGTCCTGATATCCGGTGTGATGCCGGAAAAAATGCTCCACCTCCATAAGGAAGATCCGGCATGCGTTTTTTTGAAAAAACCGTTTACTGCCGAAGAATTGAAGAATTCTGTGGACCGTATGCTCAAACCGGGATCATGATCCTGACAAGAGAATAAATCAGCCGGTTTCGTCATCAACGTCATAGCAGGCAGTGCCTGCCTTAATCTGAAAAATTAAGGATACATGTATGAAAAAGCTTGGTGATGTCCTTTTAACCCCAGATCCTTTTGAGGAAATCCTGATGGGCAACCAGGCCCTTGTAAGAGCGATCCTTGAAAGCAGAACCAAAGTGGTGACCTCTTATCCGGGGTCGCCCACCCCGGAGATTGCTGCGGCCATTTATACCATTCCTGAAAACCTGCGGCCCTTCTACTTTGAGTTTTCAGTCAACGAGAAAGTGGCAGCAGAGGTGGCATTCGGGGCCGCCCTGAATGGGAACCTTTCCTGCGTATTTTTCAAGAGTGTCGGGCTCAATGTTGCGCTCGACACCTTTGTCCAGCTGCCCCTGATGAATATCACCGGCGGAATGGTCGCTGTTCTGGGCGATGATCCGGGGGCCAATTCATCACAGAACGAACAGGACAACAGAAACGTCTACCGGATGTCCAAGGTCCCGGTGCTGGAGCCGTGTTCGCCGTCAGAAGCATATGCATATTACAAATATGCAGCCCTGCTGGCCCAAAACGAACAGACCCTTGTTGTCCTGCGGCTCACCACCCATGTCTGCCATGCCCGGGAAAAAATAAAATTTGGTAACCTTCCGGCTTTCCTGCCGTTCCGCCATGATTTCAACAGGGAGAACGGACCGTATATTGCACTGACCACCATGGCGCTGGCGATGAAAAAACAGTCCATCGAACGACTGGAAAAGGCGGTTGGATTTGCACGACAGCATGACTTGAACCGTGTTGAAAAAAACCCGGACAGCAGAGGGATGGGCATCATCACATCCGGCCTCACCTGGCTGTCGGTGCTCGATGTCCTTGAACAGGCAAGGTTTAAACCCGATATTCTCAAAC
>CAZLNA010000178.1:0-5057 GCA_964560485.1 uncultured Desulfobacula sp.
GCATACAGGTGCGCTGAAAACCTATCTTGAACGGATACAATACGAGGTGACACCGGTTTCTCATTCTGATGAGATCCTTGAGCACCTCCAGCAGTCCAGCTGGGATATCGTTCTGGGAAATCCGCTGATTGATGAAATTGTTGCGGATCAGCTCGATCAGATGACGAGAAATACCCCCCCGTTCCAGCTGATCGTATACGGGCGGCCGGATCAGATCGATTTTGCCATGGACCGGTTTGATCTTAGAGTGATTCACTATCACACACTGCCCATCAACGGAAAAGCACTTGAATTATCCCTGAAGCGGGCCATTAAACAGCAGAACCAGTTCCATAAATTCAAACGCTACACAGAGCGGATGGCTGATCTGCACACGGCCCAGAACCTTTTCAACCAGCTGTTTGATGAGGTTCCCTGTTATATTTCCGTCCAGAACAAAGACCTTCGGATTACAGCAACCAACAAACGTTTCAAGCGGCACTTCGGAAATGCCATCGGCGGCTACTGCTATGAACTGTACAAGCACAGGTCAGTGCCCTGTGAGGCCTGTCCGGTAGTCGAGACGTTCAAAGACGGCAAAATACGCAGCACAGAAGAGATTGTTACCTCCATTTCCGGAAAACAGTATAACGTGCTCACCCATACGGCGCCTATCCGGGATGAAACCGGCCAGATCACACAGGTCATGGAAATGTCCACCAATATCACACAGATCCGGCAGCTCCAGGATCACCTGACATCTCTCGGCCTGATGCTCGGTTCCATGTCCCATGGGGTCAAAGGGATGCTCACCGCTTTGGACGGCGGTGTCTATCAGCTCGAAACAGGTCTTCGCAACAAGGATGAACAGCGGACGCTCAAAGCCTTTGACCAGATCAAAACCATGAGCGACAAAATCAAGAAAATGGTGCTTGAGATCCTCTATTATGCCAAATCAAGAGATCATCAGTTCCGGCAGATCCGGATCAAGGATTTTTTAAAAAACGTCATGGGCAGTATTCAACCGATGGCGAAAAAAAACAAGGTGACTCTGGAGCTGGAGGGTTACTTTGCAGGCACCATGGAGCTTGATCCTTCCTGGATGGAATCCGCACTGGTCAATTTTCTTGAGAATGCTATCGAAGCCTGCTCTTTTGACCAGAAAAAAACGGATCACCATGTCTGTTTCACCGTATCAGAAGAGAGCAGCGGAATGATCCGCTTTGTCATTAAAGACAATGGTATGGGCATGGATCAGGAAACCCGGGAAAAAATGTTCACCCTCTTTTTCACGTCCAAGGGTTCCCAGGGAACCGGCCTTGGCATGTTTATCGCCAACCGTGTCATTAAACAGCACGGCGGCTCGGTTGAGGTAACATCTGAACCAGACCTTGGCACGACCATGATCATCCGGCTGCCGCGGTTCCAGGAGCTCAGCCAGGACCCGGCCAATGACTTTCCCATTGACCCTGGCCACAAAGGGTTAAAAAATCCTGCCTGAAGCAGTTTGATTCAGGCTTAAACCAATTGATAAGATTTAACATATGAGACTAACCACTAAAAGCCGTTACGGTACCCGGCTGATCCTTGATATTGCCATTTACGGCAAAAAAAAGCCCGTGCCCCTCAGTGACGTGGCCAAGCGCCAGAATATTTCATTGAAATATCTGGAGCAGCTGACCCGGAAACTCAAACAGGCAAAAATTATTAACAGCAGGAGAGGCCCTTTGGGCGGTCATATGCTGGCAAAATCCGCTTCTGACATATCCGTGGGCGATATTGTCCGGACTCTGGAAGAACGAACCGCGATCACCGATTGTGCTGAACAGGCAAAAATGCTCTGCGGGGTCTGCAACCAGGCAGGAGACTGCCTCTCCAGATGGGTCTGGGTGGAAGCAAGCAAAGCCATGTTCGAGCGACTGGATGAAATCACCATTGAAAGCCTGCTGAATTTCAAAAATACAGAACTCCTCTGTCCCCCGCCTGAGTAGAAACCGCCTGAAAACAGTCAGCAGATCAGAGAAAACAGCACTGCCCACCCCTTCCTCCCCTGCTCTGGAAAGATGTCCTGCGGTATTGACACAGACCAGGCATTGTATACATTATGGCTTTACATTTGTTTGATCCTATCAAAAGGCAGGGATAATGAACCGGAACACAGAAAACCATTTTGAAACCCGGGCCATCCACGACGGGCTTAAAGATCTGTCATGGGAAGGCGCGACCTTACCGCCCATTTTTCAATCTGCTGCGCATTATCATCAAAGCGCTGACAATTTAAGCGACACCTTTGCCGGGAAAACAGCAGACCATATCTACATGCGCCTGTCCAATCCCACCAGCCGTTTTTTAGAACAAAAACTGGCCGGGCTGGAATCGGGCCGGGGAGCGGTCATGACCAGCTCAGGCATGGCCGCCGTGAGCAATGCCTGCCTGACCCTGCTCCGGGCCGGGGATGAATTTGTGGCCTCCCGTTCTCTGTTCATGTCTTCATATACACTTTTCACTTCAGTATTTACCAGATATGGGATCCAGGTCAAACTGGTGGACCCGCTCGATCTGAATGAAATTGATCAGGCCATCGATGATAAGACACGGTTCGTATATATGGAAACCATTACCAATCCGGCCATGGAAATCCCTGATATATCGAAAATAGCCGATATTTCACATGAAAAAGGGGTCCCTCTGGTCATGGACAATACCCTGGCCTCTCCCTGGCTGTGCCGCCCCATTGAACTCGGCGCAGACATTGTGATTCACTCAACGACCAAATACCTGTCCGGCCATGGCGGAGCCCTGGGCGGGGCAGTGGTGGACAGCGGCCGTTTCAACTGGCAGACAGACCGGTTTGAGGATTTTGCACCGTTTATTGCACAAAAAAAAGAACTGGCCTATCTCCACCGGCTGTTCAAGGAATTCCACATCAACCTGGGGACCACTCCGGCCCCCTTTCACTCCTACCTGACTGCTCTCGGCCTGAATACCCTTGGCCTGAGAATGGAACGGCATATGGCGAATGCCATGGCTGTTGCCCGGTATCTGAACAGGCATCCCAAGGTAAAATGGGTGAATTATCCGGGCCTGGACGATCATCCCTGCCGGAAAACAGCCAGTGAACAATTCTCTGAGAACGGATTTGGCGCCATGCTTACCTTTGGTCTTAGAGACCAGGCCGCCTGCTTCAGGCTGATTAACCGCCTTGAAATGATCCTGAACCTGGCCAACCTTGGGGATTGTAAAACCCTGATCATTCATCCCTACTCGTCCCAGTATATCTCTTTTCCAGAAGACACGCGGCAAAAGCTTTCCGATCCCTCGCTGATCCGGCTTTCTGTGGGTGTGGAGCATGTAGACGATATCTGCGCTGATCTTGAAAAAGGACTCGGAGCGGTTTAACCCATGAGTGATTTCCTCCAGGTTGAAAAACAATATTTCACCCTTGATCTTCCTGTGGAGGGCATGCGGCTTGAAAGCGGTGCTTATCTCAAACCCGTAACCCTTGCCTATGAAACCCTCGGGGCTCTAAATCCGGAAAAAAACAATGCCATTCTCATTCTGCACGCACTGTCAGGGGATTCTCACATGGCCGGTGTTTACGGGCCGGAGGATGCCAAGCCCGGCTGGTGGGATATCATGGTAGGTCCCGGCAAAGGCATTGATACGTCAGAATATTTTGTCCTCTGCGCCAATATTATCGGTTCCTGCTGCGGTTCCACAGGTCCGGCAGAACCTGATCCGGAAACAGGGGAGCCCTATGGCACCCGTTTCCCCTTAATCACCATCGGTGATATGGTATCGGCCCAGAAAGCACTGCTCGACCACCTTGGCATTGACCGGCTGCTGGCCGTTATCGGCGGATCTGTGGGAGGGATGCAGGTCCTTGAGTGGGCCATCCGGTATCCGGATAAGGTCCATGCTGCCATTCCCCTGGCCACCACCTGCCGCCATTCTGCTCTGGCCATTGCGTTCAATGAAGTGGCCCGGCAGTCTATCATGGCAGATCCTAACTGGAACAGCGGGCATTATTACGGCGGCCCCAAACCGGATATGGGCCTGGCCATCGCCCGGATGATCGGCCATATCACCTATCTGTCCGATGAATCCATGCGCACTAAATTCGGCCGGAAACTTCAGAATCAATCTGCGTTAAGCTTTGAATTCGGCGCTGAATTCCAGGTGGAATCCTATCTGCAGTATCAGGGCCAGAAATTTATTGAACGCTTTGATGCCAACTCTTTTTTATACATTACCAAGGCTGCGGATTATTTCGATCTGGCCGAACAATATGGCAGCGGCTCCCTGGTAAGGGCCTTCAGCGATTGCAGATGCAGGTTTCTGGTGGTCTCTTATACCTCTGACTGGCTTTACCCCACTTACCAGTCAAAAGAGATGGTCAAAGCGATGAAAAAGAATAATCTTGATGTCAGTTTCTGTGAAATCGATGCCCAGTGGGGGCATGATGCGTTTCTCCTGCCGGATGAACGCCTGGAAAACCTGATCCGCGGATTTTTAAGGAGCCTTTCTGATGATCTCACCGCCGCTTCGATATGATCTTGGTATTATTGCGTCCTGGATAACACCGGGAGCCAGAGTACTGGGCCTCGGGTGCGGAGAGGGAGAACTGCTACTCTGGCTTAAAACCCGGAAAAATGTGGTTGAACGCGGGATTGAAATCCAGGAAAAAAAGGTGCTGACCTGTATTGAAAAAGGACTTTCCGTCCTCCAGGGTGATATTTACGAAGAAATAGAAGATTATCCGGATCAGGCATTTGACTATGCCATCTGTTCCCAGACCCTTCAGCAGGTCTATGACCCGTCAAAACTGATCAATGCCATGATGCGGGTCGCCAGAAAAGGGGTGGTCAGTTTTCCAAACTTCGGCCATATCCGGATCAGACGGCAGCTGGCGGTTACCGGCCGGGCACCAGTCACGCGCGAACTGCCGTATTCCTGGTATGACACACCCAACATCCGGGTGCTCAGTCTCACTGATTTCAAGCAGTTTATCAAGACAGCCGGTTTCACCATTGATCAATCTGCTGCCATCCGCACCAGCCCGGACCAGAAGAGTGGCA
>CAZLNA010000179.1:0-4995 GCA_964560485.1 uncultured Desulfobacula sp.
TGGCATACCCCTCAGATCCTTCAGGGGTAATCTCTCCCACATAGGCCTGGACCACCGGCAGGATCATGGCAGATCCGGCACCATGAACAAACCGCAGAAGGATGAGCGATTCCACGGTATCGGCGAACATGAATGCCAGGGATAAGAGGGTATAGGCAAAGAGTCCTGCCACAATAAACGGTTTTCGGCCCCTGAAATCAGAGAGCCGGCCGAACACGGGCAGAAGCAGGGTCCGTGAAATGGAAAACGCACCGAATATCATTCCCACGTAAAGCCCGCTGGCACCCAGATCGTTGGCATAGACCGGCAGCAGGGGAACGACAATACCCACACCGGTGACCGTGGAGAAAATCGCAAAAAACAGGGTCAGAAAAATGCCTTTCTTTTCAGTGGGGATAATGCCTTTCCCATTGTTCAAAAGCTTGATCAGAAGCCTGGGAAGGGGCTCTTTCAGAAAATAGAAATCAGCGATTTTCATCAGTTATCGCCTTAGGAAATGCATTCTTCGACCTGGTCCACAAACCGGCTGCGGGTGGCAAACTCCCCTTTGCGGAAATTGGCATGGGTCAGGTATAAAAAGCGCTCCGCCCGGGTCATGGCCACATACATGAGCCGCCGCTCCTCGAAAAGGGACTGGTCGCCGGCGTCGATGGAACGCCAGTGCGGGAAAAGACGCTCTTCCAGCCCTGCAATAAAAACGGTATCATATTCCAGACCCTTGGCTGAATGGATGGTGAGCAACGAGACGCCGCCGGACTCGGTTTCAGCTTCTTCTTCCTTGTCTTCACGGATCAGGGCGGCCTCTTCTAGGTACTCGAGCATGTCATCCTTGGCCCGGGCCGTGTAAATCAATTGTTCAATATTTTCTTTTTTTCCGATAAACTCAGACTTTGTCTTGGCCTTTTTTTCCAGGTACGCATAATACCCGGTCCGGGCAATAACTTCATCAATGGCTTGTCCCGGAGGCATCTGGCGGATATCATCCAGAATGGCCAGGACATCGGAAAGGTTCTGGTGAACCTTCGGGGTCAGCACCCTGTCGCGGACCATGACGCGGGCCGCTTCCTGGAGGCTGCCGCCATTGGCCCGCAGATCCCCCATCTTCTTGATCATGGACGGCCCGATCCCCCGCTTGGGCGTATTGACAATACGCTCAAACGAGACATCGTCATTGGGAAAAAAGGACGATGACAGATAAGAATTAATGTCCAGGATTTCCATGCGCTCAAAGAACCCCTGGGCACCCATGAGACGATACGGAACCCGGTACTGCCGGAATATTTTTTCAAACGGCAGGGAACAGAATTTGGTCCGGTAGACCACCGCCATCCGGTCAAAGGGAATTCCCTGACCAAAGCGGTTCAGTCCTTTAATCCGCCGGGCGACCCACTCGGCTTCGTGGGTGTCGGACATGAAGTCATAAATTTCCACCACCCCGCCCTGCTTTTCTGAAAAGCACTTTTTGTCCATTTTATCCGGATTGTAATCAATGAGATCATTGGCGGCCTGGACAATCTCGTTGGCAGAACGGTAGTTCTGCTCGAGCCGGAAAATGCGGGCATTTTTATATTTATGGGGAAAATCAAGAAAATGATTCACATTGGAACCGCGGAAGCCGTAGACGGCCTGCCAGTCATCCCCGACACAGAACAGGTTCTGGTGATCGCCGAGCAGCAGACCGGTCAGGTCTTCCTGCAGATTGTTCGTATCCTGGTATTCATCCACCAGAATATAGGAAAAATAATCCTGATAGTACTGGCGCACCTCTTTGAACTGCCGGAGCAGGTCCCGCGTTTTGAGCAGGATATTGTCAAAATCCACCGCATTCATTTCCTTGAGCCGTTCTTCATACTGGAGAAACATCTCGGACAGGGAAATGCCGGCAAATCCGGGTTTGATCTCAAAATAGGCATCCGGGTTGCCGTGATTTTTCGCCCTTGAGACCCAGGAGAGCATTCGCGAGGCATATTTTTTGTCAATATTGTTTTTGACGCAGAGTTCCTTGAACAGCTTTTCCTGGCTGTAAACCGTATACACCTGGATCGGCGGGACATACCCCATCTTTTCGCAATGCTGCTTTAAAATCATCAGGCAGGCAGAATGGTAGGTCCGTACCCATTGGAACCGGAAGGCCGGCAGCCCGGTCAGCTCCACGAGCCGGGATTTCATTTCCTCTGCGGCCTTGTTGGTGAATGTGATGGCCAGGATCCGTTCCGGGTCGTGCCCCTGGTCAATGAGGTGGGACACCTTGGCGGTAAGGGTCCGGGTTTTGCCCGATCCGGCCCCGGCCACGACAAGGGCCGGGGAACCGGTATGACGGACGGCGTCAAGCTGCTGTGCCGATAACTGCATATATAATCTTACGCCTGCCCGGTATCCTGGATGATCTGTTTGAGCACAGATTCAATCTCGTTGCGGATTTCGTTGAGCCGGGCTTCGCTTAAGGCTTCAAACCTGAGAACCAGGGCCGGCTGGGTATTGGATGCCCGGACAAGCCCCCACCCGTCATCATAAAGTGCCCTGAGCCCGTCAATATCAATGACTTCCTGCCTGGCCTTGAAATGGGCCACAATTTTTTCCACCACATCAAACTTCACATCATCCGGGCATTCCACACGGATTTCAGGAGTGGTATAGGTTTTGGGCAGATCTGCGATCAGTTCATCCACGCCCTTGCCCGTATCTGCCATGATTTCCAGCAGACGGCAGGTGGCATAGAGGGCGTCGTCAAACCCGAGGTAACGATCCTTGAAGAACATGTGCCCGCTCATCTCTCCGGCCAGCGCGGCATTTTCCTCTTTCATCTTTTTCTTGATCAGGGAATGCCCGGTCCGCCACATGATGGCGTTGCCGCCGTGTTTACGGATGTCATCGTACATCACCATGGAACATTTCACCTCGGAAATAAACGTGGCGCCCGGATCACGGCTGAGAATTTCCCTGGCATAGATGACCATGAGCTGGTCCCCGTAAATCACCCCCCCGTTTTTATCCACCACACCGATCCGGTCCGCATCCCCGTCATACCCGACCCCGAGATCAAGGTTCTTTTCCTTGACCAGAGCAATCAGGTCGATCAGGTTCTTCTTCTGCGTGGGATCTGCTTCATGGTTGGGAAAGGTGCCGTCCAGGTCACAGTAGATATCATGGATTTCACACCCCAGGCGCTTGAGTACCGGCAGGGCGGTCAGTCCGCCAGTGCCGTTCCCTGCATCAATCCCGACCCGCAAAGGCGTTTTAAGATTGATGTTGTCAACAATGTAGTCTGAATAGACAGGAATCATATCCTTGACCTTGGCGCTTCCCTGGCCCTGGGCAAAATCGCCTGCCTTAATAATCTTCAGAATCTCCTGCAACCCCTGACCGTGTATGGAATCCAGCCCGCTCATCAATTTGAACCCGTTGTATTCCGGCGGATTGTGACTGGCCGTGACCATGGCGCCGCCGTCCAGTTCCAGGTGCTGAATTGAAAAGTAGAGCACAGGTGTGGGGCAGGTGCCCAGGTCAATCACATCACAGCCCGTGGAAAGCAGGCCCTCAATAAACAATTGTGAATATTTTTCTGATGTGGCCCGGCAGTCCCGGCCCACTGAAACAATTTTTCTGTTCTCTTGGCTGAGCATGGTGCCGTAGGCTTTTCCGATACTGATCACATCTGCATCTTCAATATCCTGCCCTGCCACCCCTCTGATATCATATTCTCTGAAAATCCCGGGATTCATGCGTCCTCCTTTAGACGATACTGAATATAAAGACAACTGCCCCGACCAGCCAGCAATACGGGGCAAATAAATGGAACCGGCCTGAGTGGACCAGCCGGATCAAGATTTTTAATGCAACCAACCCTGTGACAAAGGATGCCAGTGTTGCCCAGAACGTCACGGCATCAAGCGTTCCGCCTTTGTGAATCATCTCTGCAATCCCCATTGCTTCGGCACCGATAATGGCCGGGATGGAGAGCAGAAATGAAAAACGGGCCGCTGTGGCCCGGTCCATTCCCAGAAACATGCCGGCGGCAATGGTACTGCCTGAGCGCGATATCCCCGGGATTACGGCCATACCCTGGACAATGCCGACGCCGACGGCCTCACGGATGCCGAACCCCTTCACCGGGTGCGCCTTGATATGGTAATAATGCCGCGATACCCAGAGCAGGGTGCCGGTCACGAGCAGCATCAGCGATACAAGCAGGCTTGATGTAAAAAGGATATGCTCGATCTTTTTCAGACCCAGGCCGATAATGGCAGTGGGCACAGAACCGATGATAATCATCACGGCCATCTGAAGCCCCGGATCGTTGCGGACCTGGTCTGAAAAGGGGCTGCCCGCACTCAGGCCGCCAGGCAGGCGGGCCAGTGAAGCCAGAATCGCCATAATATCCTTGAAATACACCACGATAACAGCCAGCAGCGTCCCCACATGAACACTGATATCAAACATAAGCTGGGACTCGGTATAACCGAAAAACAGCTGGCCCAGCACCAGGTGCCCGGAGCTGCTCACCGGCAGAAATTCGGTCAATCCCTGGATAATTCCCAGCAGAATACCTTCATGAAATTGCATTATATTCTTATCTTTGATCCTGTCTCAGGGTTAGTGTCAACAAACAGATCCCGTATATAATTCCTGGCCTTAAAATGCAAGTTATTAAAAAAAGACTTGAACTTGGAATTCATACGCAATAAAACCGTTAGAAGCAGTAAAATCAGGGAGAAGACAAAGCGCAAATGAACACGTCACCTGCAGGCAGGGACCGTGACCGCTCGAATAAAAAACTGGCCGAGCTCGCCCGGATTTTTTACCTTCTGGGCACGGACTGCAAAAAGAACATCGATATCATCGTGGCCCAGACCTGCGAAGTCTTTGGCGCGGCCTGCTCCCTTTACAACCGGATAGACGATAAGAACAAATCCCTGGTCGTCTGGTCAAGCCACAACCCGCCCCCGGATCTGGATGATTCATTTGACCCGGAAGGACACATCTGCTGGGAAGCCA
>CAZLNA010000180.1:0-4988 GCA_964560485.1 uncultured Desulfobacula sp.
ACGGTATTGTCCTGATGGACTACCACCGCTGCATCGGCTGCCGGTTCTGCATGGCAGCCTGCCCGTTCGGTGCCAGAAGTTTTAACTTCAGGGATCCCAGACCCTTTATCGCTGAAACCGATCCCTCTTTCCCCACCCGGTCCAAAGGGGTGGTGGAAAAGTGCAACCTGTGCGCAGAACGTCTGGCCCAGGGCAAACGGCCTTATTGTGAAGAAGCCAGCCACGGCGCTATTGTGGTGGGTGACCTGGAAGATGAAAATTCAAATGTCCGGGCACTGTTGAAAGAACACTATACAATCAGACGTAAACAGTCCCTGGGTACCGGGCCATCTGTTTACTACATCGTTTAAGGAGAGCGAATATGCTTGATATAGCGATTAAAGGAAGTAGAAATTACTGGTTATGGATAGGCTTTCTGCTACTCATCATGGCAGTGGGCGGTATTGTCTATCTCGATCAGTGGATAAACGGCCTGATGATCACCGGCATGAGCCGGGATGTGTCCTGGGGATTTTACATTGCCAACTTTACCTTCCTGGTCGGTGTGGCCGCCGGAGGGGTCATGGTGGTGATTCCCTATTACCTGCACGATTATGAGCGATTCCACCGGATCACCATTCTGGGGGAATTTCTGGCTGTGGCCTCTTTGATCATGTGCCTGCTCTTTATCATTGTCGACCTGGGCCAGCCCACGCGTATGCTCAATGTGCTGCTCTACCCCACGCCCCACTCCATGCTCTTTTATGACATGATCGTTCTGAACGGTTATCTCTTTTTGAACATTGTGGTGGGCTGGAAAGTGCTTGAAGCGGAAAGAAGCCAGGTGGAACCGGACTGGTGGGTCAAACCCCTGGTGTATCTCTCCATTCCTTTTGCCATCGGGATTCATACGGTGACTGCGTATCTGTACTGCGGTCTTCCCGGCAGAGGTTTCTGGCTGACCGCCATCCTGGCGCCGCGCTTTCTGGCATCGGCCTTTGCTGCAGGACCGGCATTTTTGATTATTCTCTGTTACATCATCAGAAAATTCACCAAATTTGATCCGGGCTGGGAAGCGATGCAGACCCTTTCAAAAATTGTCTGCTATGCCATCATTGCCAACCTCTTTTTCTTTCTGTGTGAAGTGTTTGTGGTCTACTACTCAAATATTCCGGGCCATAAGTCCCATATCCAGTACCTGCTCTTTGGTTACCACGGATACAACGCACTTGTGCCCTGGATGTGGAGCGGGCTGATCATGATGGCCACCGGCGCCATCTTCCTGATCATCCCCAAGCTGAGAAGCAACCCGACCCTGCTGCCGTTCACCTGCGCCCTGATTTTTATCGGTGCGTGGATTGACAAGGGCCTTGGCATGATCTCCGGCGGATTTGTTCCATCCCCGCTGCACCATGTGACCGAGTATGCACCCACCAAACCGGAAATCATGATTACGCTGGCTGTATATGCCACAGGATTTCTGGTGCTGACCGTGCTCTACAAACTGGCCACCCAGGTCAAGGAAGAGGTTCGCGGATAAGCTGACCCGATAAATCTGTCAAACCTGTCAGGGGAGTTTCGCTTGCGAAACTCCCCTGTTTTATTTACAACCGGTTTATGCACGTTTGTTCAAAAAAAAATATTGCCCCTGACCTGGAAACGCTTAAAAACCGTCTGCTGGCCGCTGTTTATAAAAAAGAGGGGGCTGCCTGCGTCCGGATTCTTGAAAACGTATCTGAAAAAATCGTCTCTGATGCCAGGCTGCCTGAAAACGATGAGAAACATACCCGCCAGATCCTGATGATCTTCAAGCGGTTTTGTCTTGAAACCGTTGGACAGAGGGCGGTTCATGCGCAAGCTGCCATCAAACGCAAACTGCTGCATCAGGTCAGAACCTGGCAGCAGACGCCTGAACCGATCAACTGGAAGCATTGGCAGAAAAAAACCGGGCTTTTACCTGACCAGATTGACCTGGTGATGAAGACAGCCATGAATTTCCAGCTCACCACGGGCTGCAGCCATTTTTGCACCCGGTGCAATGAATGGGCCCTGCCCGGGGTCCGTGCCCGTTTTACCTTTTCCGCTGTCACCCGGATCCTTGATTACATGGCTGCGCAGGACAACACAGAAATATCTCTTTACGCTGCATCAGATCCCCTTGACTGGCAGGACAATGAGGCGGACATCCGTGATATTGTCCGCCACGCAGGCGAAAAAGGGATGACCGGGCTTCTTTTGTCCAAACTGCCCAAAGGCAAAACCAGCGTGCTTGAACGGCTGCTAAACAAAGGCGCCAGTCTCTCGATCTCTGTGACGACCAGGAATAAAAAAAGGATCCGCCAGGTTGAAAAAGCGCTTGGCCAGGAACTGTTCAAGCAGCATGACACAGACGACCTGCTGATCCCGGCCGGCCGGGCCGAGGACTTTGCCACGGTCAAGCCCTCCATCACGGACGGATACGGCACTGAAATCACCCCGGACGGCGCGTTTATCGTCATCCCGACGTTCACCAGCGCGCTTCACCCATTCGGCCATCAGAAACTGCCTGTGACCTGTGACACTGATTTTTTCCCGGAAAAACAGACCGGCCGGAATGCACTGCTTGTAGATTATTTCAAACCGCTCAAAGGATACGACCTCAGCCGGACCCAGACGGTGTTGCCCTGCCTGCTCGATGTTCAGGTGGAATCCATCATCCTGGACAGCGGCCGGGACGAGTTGACCCCGCCGGGCATGCGGAGCGTAAAAGAATACCTTGAAATATTTGATGCACCGGCCCGCTTGCGGCGAAAAAACATGACCCGGTCTGTGCTGAAAAAACTAAAAATGCGCTTTTTGTCACAGGGACGGTATGCAGATCTGGCCGGGCCTGTCAAAATGATATATAGAAAAAAGATTGAACGCCATCTGGCCCTCTGCCGACCCAGAGCCTGTCAGGCAGCCAGGAAATACGCCCTCTCATTTTTCCTGGCCCAGGTGGACAGCTATACCCGCAGATCTCCGGAAAAACTGCCCATCCTTTCCTTTCTGATCAAAGACGAGATATCTGCCTGTAAAGCGGATCTGACCTGCCTGGCCGGTCAGCCGCCTGCCGATCGGCTGGACCGGCCGGACCCGGCTGCCTTCGGCCTTTTCCGCGCCTGTGTGATCAGCCTTGTGCTCAATGGCTGCGACCCTGCCGGCCATATTGAAACAATCAGCAACATAAGGCAGTTCATCAGGGATTTTCCGGCCCGATATGATGCAGACACAGACGATTTCGTACGTCAGCCTGAAAGGAGACGAGAATGAAGTGGCCGCTTGATTCCCCCCTGCCCCGTGCATCTGCGCCAGCTGACCCGGAAGCGTGGCACCACCGGTTTTCAAATTATGTACTTGATTTTCATGGAGACCCGCTTCACGCACAACTGGTGATCTTTTCTGACGGGAACCACCATATGGCCCTGGCCCCTGCCATCCGGGCGTTCCAGAAAAAATACCCGGCTGTGCAGAACGTTTTTTATGCCACCACACCGCCGGCGCCCCTTGCTGCCATGCTGCGCAACCGGCCGATTGCTGTGGGCAACCTGGTCCTCTCCGTCAAGCCCCATGTCTTTATCAGCCCGCCCCATATCATGGAGGAGCTGGTCCAAGAAAACCTTATCAGCAGCCACCGGTTCCTGGTAAAGAACCAGGGCAGTGTCCTTCTGGTTAAAAAAGGCAATCCCAAATCGATCGGTTCAGTGACCGACCTGCTCAGGCCGGAGATCACCACCTTTATCTCCCACCCCGAAACCGAGGCTGCCAGCCATGACGGATATGCCCGCACCCTTGAACATCTGAGCCAGGACCCGGGTTTTTTGTCAAAAATCAGGCTGGTCACAGGAAAGCGGATCCATCACCGGGAAGGCCCTGAAGCCGTGAAAAACCAGACAGCAGATGCAGCAATCCTCTATTACCACCTGGCCCTGTACCTTGTGCGTCTTTTCCCGGATGAATTCATGATCATTCCCCTGGGCGGGTGTGCAGACCGGCCGGCCCCCCTGCCGGGAAACCAGGTGAGCACCACGCATATCGCCCGGGTTGGCACAGGGGGGGACCATGGAAGGGCGTGTATTGATTTTTTCGCATCAGACACGGTCAAAACGATCTACCGGTCCCACGGCCTGATCCCCGCTTTGTGAACAGGAAAGCCGCGTGTGTTCAAACCGGTCTGTGCAGGGGATCAATCCCGATTGAGGTTTGACTTGACAATACCGGAAAATCAATATATTATTCAGAGTTTTAAAATTATCGGAACTATTTTGTTTGAATAAGGAGAAGTGAACATGTACGCAGTGATCAGAACCGGCGGGAAACAATACAAGGTTCAAGAAGACCAGATCCTGAATGTGGAAAAACTTGAAGGCACAGAAGGTTCTGAAATCGAATTTGATGATGTGCTCTTGTATTCCGACGGCGAAACCGTCACGCTTGGAAATCCTGTTGTTGATAGCGCTTCTGTGAAAGCCCATATCCTAGAGCAGGGAAGAAGCAAAAAGCAGCTGGTCTTCAAATACAAACGCCGCAAAGGCTATCGTAAGATGAAAGGCCACAGACAATATTTTACCCAGATTAAAATTGATTCCATCAGCGCATAATTCAGACGCACTGATGATCAGGGAGATGTAAAGATGTCACATAAGAAAGCAGCTGGTAGTTCAAAGAATGGCCGCGACTCAAATGCGCAGCGGCGGGGTGTTAAAAAATTCGGCGGAGAATCCGTTGTTGCCGGTAATATCATTGTTCGCCAGGTGGGTACGAAAATCCATCCGGGCAATAATGTCGGCATGGGAAAAGACTACACCCTCTTTGCCAAGATCGATGGTGTGGTTACCTATGAAAGAAAAGACCGCAGCAGGAAAAAAGTCAGCGTTTATGAAGCGTGAAATTTGTAGATGAAGCAATTATCACTGTCAGGTCCGGCGACGGCGGTTCAGGGTGCACCAGCTTCAGACGGGAGCGGTACATTGAGCGAGGCGGACCTGATG
>CAZLNA010000181.1:0-4969 GCA_964560485.1 uncultured Desulfobacula sp.
CATTGTACCCGATGATGTTCAGTGTGCCCTTCTTTTTTCTGGCCGGTTTTCTCTGGGATTCGCCCATGGTGGCTCACCTGAACAAGGGTATTCTGGTGGCCATGTCTTATCAGGCCCTGGTGACCGCCGGGTTTGGCTTTCTTGTCTGGAACAGCTTGCTGCAGCGTTACGGAGCCACGGCACTGCATTCTTTTCTATTCATTATGCCGCCGTTTGGTGTGCTGTTCGGCGTGATTTTTCTGGGCGAGCCTGTAACACCCAACCTGCTTGCATCCATTCTTTTTATTGTTTTCGGTGTCATGGTGGTGAATTACCGGCGAAAAAGCCTGCCGTGGTTATAATTCGGAGAGGTTCGAAATAAAAAAAGGCTGCCCGGAAGAACCCGGGCAGCCTTGAGGTATTCAACGGTCAGCAATGACCATTAATTCTTTCTGCCGGTTTTTGCCAGGCCGAGAAGACCAAATCCGAACAGCAGGAGTGTGGCCGGTTCCGGAACCGCATTGCTGCTGGAGCCGAGAATACCGACACCCATGATGTCTGACTCCCCGTCTCCACCGAGAACAAGGTCATAGACGGTATCGCCAATACCATATCCCCAGTCGCTCAGATCAAGGGCAACCCCATACAGGTCAAATCGGTAACTGCTGTTTTTAAGAATGAAATCGAGCCCGCTGTCCACAAAAGAACCCGATGAAATGTAGAGCTCTGTCCCTCCGGCATCAACGGTCAGATAAACGCCGTCAGCAGAAAAGCGTCCGTCAAAAACGACAAAATCTGCTCCCACGCCGTTGGTGATACCGCCGCTGAAAGAAACCCTGAATTTGTCATCCGTATCCAGGTTGATGGCACCGTCTGTGAGATCATCGCCGATCAGCGCCTGAACCGCATCCACACCGGCAAAATCACCGCCGGTGCCGGAAACGCGGGCCGCATCATCTGCCCAGACATCTACATCCCCGAAAGTCCCGACCGGAATGGCGTGAGCCGCTCCCAGAAAACCGGAGATAGCTAAAAAAGTAAGTATCCATATATATTTTTTCATATATCCTCCTAAATCATGATAACGATCAAGTTTTGAAAACAAGGCTTAACACCCCTTGTCTGTCCATGCTAACAAAGTAAGCATATATCGTGCCTTGGTGGTGCGATCCTGGCGGTAAGAGCGTTTTCCTCTTATCCAGGCAATGGCAGGCATATAGAAATGATGAAAATAAACCATGATTTCAAATGATTAAAATATCCAAGAAGGGGGTCTTATTTTTTGTACAAAAAGATCCGATATCTGAGTGTCAAAGCACCAAATCCGTTGTTTGTGAAGAAATTTTCATATTCATAAGAAAAAAATTTCATAATGTATCACCTCTTTTTCCTGGCAGGCCATGGTCAGGGCAGCAATTTGGAAAGCAGGTCGTCTTGACTGGAATAAGGGATGAACCGGGCCTGCAAATCATCTAAAACCTCCTGGCTGAAAGGTGATGATGAGGCTTTTGGAACCAGGACCCAGGGGGTGTGAGGCCTGCAAATCTGTTTTAGGCTGTGAAGATCCATGACACAGGTGTCATCCGGATGGACCACGACGCAGAAGGCTCGGGTCTCCTGGAATAAAAACAGGGCATCCATCAAGTTTGAAAGGATGAGGCACGGCTTGTCTGGGTCACCCATGACCATGTTAGGCGCCAGGCTTCCGGGCAGCAGCCGGGCCTTGCCGGAAAACGGTTGAATGAATACGGAAACCAGTTTTTTTGATTCAATATAGGGCACCACCATGCCCGGCCTAAGATAGATCTTTCCATGATCCGGTCCCTGGGGAGACAGGCCCCAGTTTTCAGCCGGCCGGTGCTGACCGAATTTGTTCCATCCCAACAGCATTTTTTTGGCAAAATCGTTTTTCAATCCTGAGCGAAACAATAGGGCCAGGGGATCTTCATTGTTTTTTCCCCACAAGTGGCGATGGGCCCGGGTAACAAATGCCATGGCCCGCCGCTGCCAGGTAATATTTTGGTGTAAAATTTCCTGATTCATGGGTCACGGGTGTTTGAGAAAAACGGACAGCTCTTTTCGGGTCATGCCGGAAGCAATGGTTTTTACCCTGTCTGAATACCTGCCAAGGGATGCGATCTGCTTTGTCAGTAAATTTGCATCTGTTTGCGTCATATCCCCATTATACCATAAAATTTTAGGGACCAGGAGGGCATTGATAAAGGGCAGCCCATGACCGAGACAGAATTTTGCCGCCATACCGTCGTCCGTTAAAAGAAAACCTGTCTGAAAAAAAAGAAAAAGCCCAATGGTTTCTTTTTCCCCGGAGTCAAGACGCTGGAATCCGGACAGGTTGTCCCCTAAACAAGGTTCTGACAGGGGAGCAACCTCAATCCGGCCCTGATGAATATGGTCGCAGAAGATTTGTGCATCCGGGTATTGGTTCTGTATGAGTTCTGCCTGAACAGCAGGGGGGACAACAAGGGAAAAAAGCTGAGAAAAAAAGGTCAGGATACCGGCTTTGTGCAGCAAAATGGCGGAAGAGGTATCTGTGAAAACCGTTTTCATGGTTCAAAAACCGCCTTTGTAAAGAAAAAACGCATAGGCCCCTGTCAGAACAACTCCGGCCAGCCGGGGCAGGCGGCCAGCCGCGGCAACAAATACAAAGTGGAGGGCAGAGGCACCGATCAGCAGATATATGGCAAGATTCAGGCTGAACGACGGGGTGGCGGTGACCGGGGAGAAAACAGCAAAGATGCCGATGCATAGCGGGATACAGATATGGCAGTCGCCGACCTGGGAGGCGTAGGCAATGTCGGAGCGCCTGGCAGCTGAATAATACAATGCCAGAAAAGCATTGGGCATGACCATGAGAATGCCGCTGAGCACACCGATGTGTTCCCTGGAAAAAAGACCGGTCTGACGCGAAAAAATCCATTCCACCAGGCTGTCTATGCTTGAGAAGATTCCCCAGGCGCAGAGGCCCACAATGATCATGTCAAACCAGATCCGGGGCTTTATGTGAAGTGCTTTTCGGGTTTTATTTTTAAGCACTTCAAACACATGATAGAGCTGCCAGAAAAAAAACAGCCCCACCAGAATCATGCCGTCCACCGTATCGATGGTGCCGTCCCTGGCAACAGCATAGACTGCGGCACCGAAAAACACCATGGCCAGAAGGCTGAGAAGCAAAGAGAGCCGGTTGATGTTCATATCGCTGCTGTTTTGTATTTTTCCTTTAAACAGGTTGAGCCCCCACAACATGGCCGGAAGCGCCAGTACAAGGGTCAGGGTGGTGACATTGTTTACCAGACAGTTTTCCAGGACAGCAGCTCCCTGCCCCCCCTTCCGGGCCATGAGCCAGGCAAAGCATAAATTGGGAAACCCACTGAAATACGGCATGATAAGGGTACCGACCACAGTTCCCTCAAATCCGTTTTTTTCAATGGCGTTTAAGCTGAGAATCATCAGAAACGAGCAGGAAAAAAAACAGAGCAGCAGCTGCCACCATCCCGGGTGAAAGAGCTGTTTCATTACCGGCAACCCCTCATCTGCTGACAGAAAGGTTGCGATCAATGCTTGAAGCTGGTCTAAAAAAGGTTCCAAAGCCATATCCCCAAAGTGTGCCAATCAAGTTAACGCTTACCTGTAAACGTTCAGATCAGCCATCTGATATTTACAGGGCTGAGCTGATTGTACTTGAATTGGGATAAGCTGGCAATTATCAAAGGCAGGTGGGTTATTTATAACGGTCCGGTGAGATATGGAACCGTTTCATGATCTGTTGAAGTGCCTGGCGGTCAAGGCCGGACTGTTTGGCTGCCTGGGTGATATTTCCGCTGGTCAAAGAAAGCTTGGCACCGATGTATGACTCATTAAATGCCTGAAGAGCGGTTTCTTTTGCTTCCCTGTACGAGAGCGCCAGGGTTTTTTCATTTGCAGTTATGGCGGTCTCCATCTCGAGATCGGAGCGGGACAGCGGAATATCGCCAGGATGGATCGCGTTTGTTTTTGAATACAAGATACCCTGCACCAGGACATTTTCCAGTTCCCGGACATTGCCGGGCCAGGAATAGGTCATGAGCATGTCAAGGACAGGTTCGCTGATTTTTTTTAAGGGTTTTTCGAGTTTTTTGCAGTGTTTTTCAACCAGATGGCCGGCAATCAGTGGAATATCCGTGACCAGCGTTCTTAATGGCGGCAGCTCAATGGACATCACATTGAGCCGGTAAAAAAAATCCTGCCTGAATTCCTGGTCAGCAATTTTCTGCTTCAAGTCGCGGTTGGTGGAGGCAATGATTCTGACATCCACTTTTTTTACCTTTGTATCACCCAGCGGTTTAATCTCTTTTTCCTGAAGCACCCGGAGCAGCTTGGTCTGGATCACCGGTCCGATATCGCCGATTTCATCCAAAAAAAGGGTGCCTTTGTCTGCTTCCTGAAAAAGCCCCTGCCGGTCTCGATCCGCATTGGTGAACGCGCCTTTTTTGTAACCGAAAAGTTCGCTTTCCAGAATCTGCTCTGGAATGGCAGGACAGTTTACCGGGATATAGGCCCTGCCCTTTCTATTGCTCAGTGCATGGATGGCACGGGCGGTCAGATCCTTGCCCGTACCGGATTCTCCTGTGATTAAAACCGTGACATCGCTGGCAGCCACCAGCTTGATCTGGTCATATACTTTTTGCAGGGGTTCAGCATTTCCCACGAGCTCAAAAGCAGGGGGACGGTGTTTTGACAGCACTCTGTTTTCCTGGAGGAGCCGGCTTCTCTCAAGCGCTTTATTAATTTTAAAAATAATCTCATCCTGCTCAAACGGCTTGGGGATAAAATCATAAGCCCCGGACTTGATCGCTTTGACTGCGGATTCAATATTGCCGAATGCCGTCAGCATGACCACGGTGAGGTCCGGATAGCGGGCTTTGATCTCTTCAAGCAGTTCAAAACCATCCATGCCGGGCATGCGGATATCACTGATCACCAGATCAAACGA
>CAZLNA010000182.1:0-4964 GCA_964560485.1 uncultured Desulfobacula sp.
TATCAGTCTGACGCTATTTCTAAGTTTTATCATTAAAATGATCCGCGTATACCGAAAACTTCAAACCCCAGGGTCCTGAATTCTATATGAGTGTTGCGTTCAGTCTGAAAAATATCTCCAAAGCCTATGGGGACGACCTTCTCTTTTCAGACCTGAGCATCGATTTCAAATTCAATGAACAACTCGGGATCATCGGCAGCAACGGCTCAGGCAAATCCACACTGCTGAAAATCATTGCCGGCATGGTTTCTCCGGACACAGGCGAGAAAATCACCAGGCGCGGCCTGAGGGCTGTCTATCTTGCCCAGGAAGATCATTTTAACCCGGACATGAGTGTTGAACAGATCCTCTACCAGGGGCTGCAAACAGCCGGCGTTGATGAAAAAGATCAGCACCGGATCGTTCAGGTGATCCTGGGCCAGGCCGGATTTACAGAAAAAAATACGCTCTTTCGAAACCTGTCCGGCGGCTGGAAGAAAAAACTGGCCATTGCACAGGCACTGGCGGCTGAGCCGGATATCCTGCTGCTGGACGAACCCACCAATCACCTTGATCTGAATGGGGTTCTCTGGCTTGAGAACATATTAAAAACCGCCCGGTTTTCCTTTATTCTCGTCAGCCATGACAGGGCGTTTCTCAATGCGGTCTGCCGCAATGTCATGGAAATCGGACGATACTATCCTGGCGGGTATTTTAAAATCAACGGCAATTACTCCGCCTTTAAAAAACAGCGCAGCGCATTTCTGACAGCCCAGCAGAAAAAGGCGGCCTCGCTGTCCAATAAAATGCGGCGTGAAGAGGAGTGGCTTCGCCAGGGACCCAAGGCGAGAACATCCAAGGCAAAATTCAGGATCGACCAGGCCATGGAATTAAAAATCCGGGTGGACCAGATCAACCGCATGACCCGGGAAAACAAAAAAATTGATGTTGATTTTCATGCCACTGGCAGACAGACCAAAAAGCTGTTAAAGTCCTATCAAATTAAAAAATGCATTAATGACAGCGCTCTCTTTTCAAACATCACGTTCAGCATCGGACCCGGCACCTGCTTAGGTGTGGTCGGGGATAACGGAAGCGGCAAATCCACACTCTTATCGTTGTTTGAAAAAAAGATGGCGCCTGATTCCGGCAAGATTGAATGGGCACAGGATTTAAAGATCAACGTTTTTGACCAGACGCGGTCTCAGCTGGAACCGGACCAGACTGTCAAGGATGCCCTCAATCCGGCAGGCGGCGACAGTGTGAATTACAGGGGACGAAGCATTCACATTGTTTCCTGGGCCAAACGATTTCTATTTATGCCGGATCAGCTGGACATGCCGGTCAACCGGCTTTCCGGGGGCGAAAAAGCCAGAATCATGCTTGCCAATGTGATGCAAATGCCCTGTGACCTGCTCCTGCTGGATGAACCCACCAATGACCTGGACATCCTCTCTCTTGAGGTCCTTGAGCAAAGTATCAACCAGTTTGAAGGCGCTGTCATCATTGTCTCCCATGACCGTTACCTGATGGACCGTGTTTGTGATCAGATGCTCTACCTGAATCCGGGTGAAGACGGTCTCTTTTTCCGAAGCTTTGAACAGATCCTCAAGCACCGCAGCCAGACTTCAAAAAAGACCGAAAAGATAAAAAAGAAGAGTGAAACAAAGCAGAGGCCGCAATCTGATCATGTAAAGACCCGCTTGTCATACAAGGATCAGTATGAACTTGACCACATTGAAGAAAAAATTCTTGACGCTGAAAATGAAGCCGCAGGTTATGAAGAAAAGATACAGGATCCCGATATTATCAATGACCTTGAACAAATGAGCCGCTACTGCAGCAGGCTGGAAACAGCCCAGGAAAAAGTCCGGACACTTTATGACCGCTGGGAAGCCCTTGAACAGAAAAAATCAGATGCACAAAAAAATTAAAAAAGGAAACAAGAATGAGCAGATTGTCATTAAACGGTGTGTTCCCGCCAATTCTGACGCCGTTTGAAGAAAACGGCGATATTGCCCATGACAAAATGGCTGCAAACATTGAGAAATGGAACCGTTATCCGTTAAAAGGAATGGTGATTTTCGGTTCCAATGGAGAATACCCCTATCTGACATCTGATGAAAAGCTTGAAGTAATGCATACCGTGGCCGCCAGCGCCAGAGAAGACATGGTGCTTATCGCGGGAACCGGATGTGAAAGCACCCGCGAAACAATTGACATGACAAATAAGGCTGCTGGTAAAGGCGCCCATGCAGCCCTGCTGCTTACCCCCAGTTACTATACCGGTGCCATGACCCATAACGCTCTGGCATCGCATTTTAAAACCGTTGCAGATGCAGCAGACATTCCTGTGTTGATATACAATGTGCCCAAATACACCGGCATTAATACGTCTGTTGACCTGATTGCCGAAGTCAGCGCGCATCCCAACATCGTGGGTTTAAAGGACAGTACCGGCAATGTTGCGCAGCTGGCAGAAGTGCTCAACCGGGTTTCGCCAGATTTTCAGACGCTGGTGGGAACGGCCGGCGCACTGATGGGGGCCTTATCTCTGGGCTGTGTGGGGGGCATCCTGGCTCTGGCAAATATCGCGCCTGAAGAATGCTTAACCCTGACTGACCTTGTAAAAAAAGGGGAAATCGATGCAGCAGCCCGGCTGCAGCGCAGGCTGGCCCCGGTCAATACAGCCATCACAGCAACGTACGGCGTTGCCGGACTGAAAGCAGCCATGGACATGCTCGGTTTTAACGGCGGTATGCCAAGACTTCCCATGCAGCCGGCAGGCGATGAGGTCAAACAGAAGATCAGAAAGATTCTGATAACGGCCCGGCTGCTCAAGGCCTGACAGAATAACCAAAAAAGAATTTATCCCCTAGATCAACCCCAGATCAATGGCCTTGATCACCTGCCGTGCTTCATCAAAGGAAGGGTCTTTATGTACTGCCTGGTGGAAATAATCCAGAGCAAGATCGGTCTCTTTCATGTCCAGATAGAGCCTGCCGATATTGTAGTAAATATAGGGTTCATCCGGGTGGACTTTCAATGCTTTTTTGTACTGGGCCAGGGCAACATCTGTGTCCCCTTTTTTCCGGTAAAGGACACCGAGCGTGTTGAACACGTTGAGAGAATTGGTTCCTGTTTCCAGGATTTCGTTCAACACTTCTTCTGCCGGCCCCAGCTTGTCTGTATCCATATATATTTCAGCTGCCTGGTGCATATATTCTTCAGCCCTGGCCATATCGCCCATAAGCCTGTAAACGCGGCCGATTTCCTCGTATGCTTTTGCGAACAGCTTGTCCAGGCGTGTGGCCATTGAAAATGCCTCAATCGCTTCAAAGTGCTTGCCCTGAAAAGTCCTGATATAACCGATATTAAAATAATATTCCGGATTTTCTTTCTGGTTCACCAGGTCTGTGAACACCTGTATGGCTTCATCATATTTTTTTTGTTCAATCAGGGCGACGCCGTGGTGGAATTGTTTTTTAGCCTCACTGACCACAGGTATTTCATCCTGATCAAGTGCAGATTGTATTTTATTTTGAACCACTTCTTCATCAAGCGGGACGACAAAAAGACCTGTAACACCGCACTGTCCAGCTTTCAATACCTTGATCTTGGTGAATGCCGCGTCTGTGAGAAAAAACGGCAGATCTGAAAGGCGCTCTTCCTTTCGAATGATTTTCAACAGGGCGAGACCGGACATTTCCTGCATCTGGTAGGCACAAACCACACAGCCGATATCCCCTTTTTTCATCATGATCCATGCATTTTCTGCACCGTTTGCACGGACAACCTCTGTATTGCCATTGGCATGAATGATCTGCTCGAGGCTCTCCGTGGAATTGCCGTGATCATCCACCAGTAATATTTTTGTCTTTGTCATACCCTGCCTATAACTGATCCAGGAACAGCGTGTGCTGTTTTTTTCTCTTCCGGTCTGACACCGGTATATATTTACTATAAGCGCTTTTAACCTGATATACAATCTCACTGTCGTGATTATGGGCATACTGCCAGATGGTGCAGCGAAGGTCCTTGGACCGGAATTCCCCCATTTTCTCTGCCAGAACCCGAACCTGTTCCGGCCTTGAACCGCTTTTTGACAGGTCGATGGTCTGAGAAAACAGCTCTCCCCATGAATTGCTGATGAGCATCTCTGCGCGGGTAAGATCGGTTTGATGAAATCCCATGAGAATGGCCATGTGGCACCATACCGGTGGCTGCTCATAGCAATCATCAGTCAATGGTTTTAAGCATGCAAACTGAAGATACAGCTGATCAAGCGCCATGGGTTGATCGGTGGACAGGAAAAGTGCATTTGACGATTGAAAACTGAACGCCCCTTTCTGTCGGCGGTAAAGTTGATTTTCCAGAATCCATCCCATCATGGAAAACAAGGATGGGGTTTCCATCACAGAGTTGATGTTTTCGCCGTCCCGCGTGGTAAGATCAAGAATGAAGGTTCCGTCCCGGTCCTCAATATGAAGATGGACAATCTCTTTGCGTCTCAGATAAACAGAACAGGTTCTGATCTTGTCCTTTGCCCGGTTCAGCCGTGCCCGTGTTTTGTTTTTCAGCAGGGTCCAGTTTCTTTCCTCTTCCAGGTCAGCCGAAAAATCGATATCTTTTTCTTTTTTCTGAACCTGGCCGGCAATGGCAGCCAGACGCTGCACAAAAGAATGCTCCAGAAGCCGCTTTTCCGATTCAGACCATTCTGAATAAGAGAGCAGTTTTTTAACCTTGCCCCGGTCAAGCTGCCAGATACGGATATATTTATCCAGAAGAATTCGCTTGGGCGTGTTTCGTGACGGCATTCTGACGTCCGGGAACCCACAGAGCCGATAAAAAATAGCGCTTTTAATCAGGTTGAGGCTGTCCGGGTCCTCGTTCTCATGAAACTTGAGGATCTGGTCAAACACCACTTTGTACGGATCGGCCTGGTAATCGTCAATTCCGGAACGGGCATAGCCCTGCTTGACCAC
>CAZLNA010000183.1:0-4949 GCA_964560485.1 uncultured Desulfobacula sp.
TATTGGAAAATACTCGCTCGCTCCCGCAACCTGGAAAATATAAGACAGTGGTTTTTATGGTCTGGCCAGGCGGATCAATGACCAGTGCCTCTGTCTGGCGGGTGGCTGGCAGGATCGACCTCAGGGTCTTCAGGCCCTGACGGGCTACCGGTGTTTTCAGCATCTTCAGCGGCCGCCAGGCACCGTTATCGCCTACAAACCGGGATACGACAGAGCTGGCGGTCCGCTGCAGACGACTTCCGGCTCCGAGCAGAGCAGTCCGCAATACCGGGTTGATCAACGGCTGCCGGGTACCGAGATAACTCAAGGTTAATTGTGTGGCTGCCGGCTTCTGTTTAAAAGCCATTGCACCGAGAATATCGCGCTCTTCAATTGAAATAACGCCGGAATCGATATTTACCGGACATTTTTCAAGACATTTATGGCAGATGGTGCAATGATCTGCAATTTCTTCTATATTTTTTAATATTTTAAAGGCAGTGGATTGATTCCGCTGGCTGATATAAAGAAGTGCCTCAATCAATGCGATTAAGGATAAATTCTTGTTCCGCGGGTGAAAAAACATATTTTTAGCCGGATAAAACACCGGGCATTTGGGCTTACAGCGCCCGCACCGGACACAATTGGCGATTTTCAAAGCCAGGTCGGATAAGGAGCCGTACTCAAGAATCCTCGCCTCCACCTCAAGCAGGTTGAATGAAGTGGTAAACACTTTCTCAAGGACATCAAGGTCCTTGAGTTTGCCTGGATTCATAAGCCCTTTGGGATCAACCTCATCCCGGTATTTGTTAAACGCTTCTATTTTTGCTGGATCCTGGTGCTTGAACTTGGTGATTCCGATCCCATGCTCGCCAGAAACCACGCCTTTGAGCTCGCAGGCCTTTTCCATGACCCGGTCGGCGGCCTGGTTGGCCCGCTGCATCATCTGCCGGTCATTGGAAAGGACAGGAATATTAACATGGACATTGCCGTCACCTGCATGCATGTGGGTGGCAATGACAATGCGTCTGGATTCAGTCATGGCATAGCAGCGCTGCAGCTGCGCAACCACATCTGTATATCCCTGGAGCCGGTGGATGCTTTCCTTTAAAAAGTTCTTGGCGTGAATCCTGGCTTCGATCGCATCCTTGGAGGCGATATTCAGTTTTTTCTTGAACTCGAACGCAAGGTTTTTTACCTGACCGATACGTTTATTCAGCAGATCCCGGTCGTTGGCCTGCTGGATTTCGTCAAGTTCTGCGAGCATATCCTCTATGACCTGGACCTGGTTGATCTTCTGCTCGCCAAGGTTTTCCTGGTCAACAAACCTGGCAAAATCAGCCAGTGCATCAATTGGCAGGACAATATCTTCATTGAGCTTAAAGGCGTTTGTATGAGATGCAATGGCGCCCAGCCGCTTGCGGTCCTGCCAGAACCGCTCAGCCTGGACTTTATCCCTGGCCTCGCTGAATCCGGTTTTGTCATAATCTGCCAGCAATGCTCTCAATTCCGAGGCCCCCGCCGCCATACGGTCTTGATCATTGGAGACCATATCGATGAGGAGGACAGCAATAATAGTGCTTCCTTTTGATGTCTTTGCCTTGTATTTGATGGCCTTTGCATATTCGTAATCAAAGTGTTCCAATGCACTCAGGCTGGGGTCACGCCCTTTAAACGCATGTGTGATCCTGGTGATCACCTGACTGGCCTGGCTCATATCTGTGCCGAAGAATTCAACACAAAAGGTCTTTTTAAATTTGAATTCCGGGTAAAGAACAAACCGGGCATCTGTGATAATACCGTCGCAGCCTTCTTTCTGAATCCCATACAGGCCGTTCAGCGCTTTATTGGTCACATCCTTGCCCAAATCCTTTTTGCGGATGTCTTCACCGCTCAGAGAGATCATCCGGCTTTCCTGGTTTGTCAGGTCAGTGATTTCAAACTCAACCCTGTCTTCAGGATGGATTTTGCGCAACGGATGATTCAAACGCTGGACAGCATAAACACGACTGTCCGGCATGACAATGGTATAGCCCAGAAGATTGTCAATAGCCGTGCCAAAAAGGACAGCCTGCTTTCCACCTGCATTCTCAGCCACATTCCCGCCGATGGTGCAGGCCCAGGCACTGGTGGGGTCGGTGGCGAATATATAGCCTTTGGACCTTGCAAAATCAATGGCGTCCTGGGTAATGACGCCTGCTTCCACATATAGAGAGGCAAACTCCCGGCCGTCAGCAGTGGTTGAATATTCAATATCCCCGATCCGATTGAGCTTTTCAGTGTTGATCATCACGCACCGGTCAGAGAGCGGTGTGGCCCCGCCGGTCAGCCCGGTTCCGCCGCCGCGGGGAATAACATTAAACCCGAGGGCTTGAACTTTTTGGAGGATCAAAGGAACCTGGGAAGCATGGTCCGGCCGCAGGACGGCAACCGGCAAAAACATCCGCCAGTCTGTGGCATCAGTGGCATGAGCCGTCAGATTGAACGGATCAAAATAGATATTATCTTTGCCAATAACCGTTCTCAGGTGTTTTTTGATCCGGCTCTGCTCTGCCTGAAGAGTGGCTATTTTGCGCTGCAGTTCATCAAGCTTTTCCCTGCAGGCGTTATATACCTTCTCAACGTCATGGTCTTTGGCGTTTTCATGGATAAAATCAAGATCTGCCTGAAATGCGGCAAATAGTTTTCTGCGCTGACCGGGATATTCAACCAGCTCCTGAAAGAGAAAGGGATTGCGCTGGATAATGAACAGATCCCCCATAAAGCGGTGGAGCAGCCTGGAGGATCTGCCGGTTTCTTTCCTTTGTTCAAGGGTGTTAATGACCTTGAGCAGCTCAGATCCAAAAAGATGTCTTATGATGCGGTCATCATCGGCAGACGTATAGTTGTAGGGAATTTTCCTTTTTGGATCTGCCATAGCTATAATTCAAATGTTGTCATGCTGACCACCAGATCGAGATCAGCAATCTCCTGAACAACTTCTGCGGGAACCGGTGTATCCGTTCTCAGGAAAATGATGTTCCTGTCTCCATCATCTTCTCGTCCCACCATCATTCTGGAAATATTAATCTTATGCTTGCCCAGTGTCGTTCCCATCTGCCCGATGGAACCGGGCTTGTCAACGTTGTGAATCAGGCTCAGGTATCCTTCTGGAATCACTTCCAGCCTGAACTTGTTGATCCTGACAATCCTGGCATCATCCTTGCCGAATATCGTACCTTCGAGGATGTTGGTTTCATCATCGGACACGATGACCATCCGGATCAGATTTAAAAAGTTACCTGCTTCTTGTGAAGTGGATTCGCTGATTTTTATTCCCATTTCATTTGCAAGGGAGATCGCATTCACAGAATTTACCTCATGCTGAACATACTGTGACAGCAAACCTTTAATACCGGAAACGGTGATCGGTTTAAGATCGAGGTCAGGGAATTTGCCAATATACTCAATATCAATTTCTTTGACGCCGCCACGGGTGATCTGGGCCTGCATGACCCCCATTTTTTCAATAAGGTACAAGAACGGTCGAAGCTGGTTCAATACCTCTCCGGTAACAGAGGGAACGTTTACCGCATTGATCACGGTATCATGAAGCAGATAGGCAATGATCTGGTTTGCAGCGGCAACAGCCACATTGGTCTGGGCTTCCTGGGTAGAGGCACCCAGATGCGGCGTTGCAATGACCTGGTCAAGCCCGAGAAGGGGGTTGTCACCCGGCGGTTCAGTAGAGAAAACATCAAGGGCTGCGCCCGCAACCTTGCCGGAAGTGATGGCCTCATAGAGATCGGATTCGTTTATGATCCCGCCCCTTGCACAATTGACCACCATCACACCGTCCTTCATTTTTGAAAAGGCTTCAGCATTGAGCAGGTCAATGGTTGAATCCATCTTGGGCACATGAATCGTGATATAATCAGACCGTTCATACAGCTGATCCAGGCTGACATATTCGAACCCTTCTTTTTCAATATGTTCGGAAGATATGTACGGGTCATAGACAATAACTTTCATTTTCAAGCCTTTAGCAAGGCCTGCAGCTATGGAGCCGATATTGCCGAATCCGATAACCCCGAATACTTTATTGTTGATCTCCCTGCCCTGGAGCAGTTTTTTATCCCACCGGCCCTCTTTCATGGACATGGTGCCCCTCGGGATATTCCGGGTCAGCGCCATCATCATGGCAATGGCGTGTTCTGCTGTGGTAACGGTGTTGCCGCCCGGGGTATTCATTACTGCAACGCCGTGTTTGGTGGCTTCCTCAATGTCGACATTGTCGAGCCCGATACCGGCCCGCGCAATGACTTTAAGATTTGTTGCCGCATCAAGGATGTCCTTGGTCACTTTGGTGGCACTGCGAATGGCCAGGGCATCATACTGGCCGATGATTTCTGCAAGTTCCTCAGGTGAAAGCCCGGTATTAACATCGAGCTCAATACCATCCTGGTTTCTGAAAATATCCAGACCTGCTTCACCCATTTTGTCGCTGACAAGTACTTTCATTAGCCGTTCTCCTTTGCAAAGGTGTCCATGAACTCCACCAGCCGGGTAATGCCTTCAATGGTCGCGGCATTGTAAATGGAAGCCCTGCAGCCGCCAACAGACCGGTGGCCTTTGAGGCCGCCCAGGCCGTTTTCAGTGGCAACAGCGACAAATTTTTTCTCAAGTTCTTCCGACGGACAACGGAACGTGACATTCATCAGGGATCTGGAATATTTTTCAGCTGTTGTCTTGTAAAAGTCACTGGAATCAATGAAATCGTAAAGCAGATCCGCTTTTTTAATGTTGTGCGCCTCCATTTTTTCAAGGCCGCCCATATCTTTTTCAATCCATTTCAGGACCAGACCGATGGTGTAGATGCCAAAACACGGCGGTGTGTTGTACATGGAGTTCTTGGCAGAATAGGTGGTGTATTTGAGCATGGACGGCAGGCTGTCGTCCACCATGTCAAGCATATCCTGGCGGATGATGAC
>CAZLNA010000184.1:0-4943 GCA_964560485.1 uncultured Desulfobacula sp.
GCCCGGGCCAGGGCCTATCTCAACCTCGTCTTGAAAAAGGATGCCACAGATCTTGATGCGGGGTTGAACATGGCGATCATAGACATCCGGGAAAATGCGCGAAGTGCAGCCAGGGAACGGTTGATTAAACTGCGTGAGCAATATCCGGCGCATCCGGTGATTGACAGACTGCTCAGCCAGCTCTGATACAGCCGGCACAGGACCGGTGAAAGGGAGATTGACGTGCCTGGATACGAAAAAAGCATCCATTTTGCCATTTCTGTTCTCCTGACTGTAATGTGCGCTGCTGCAGTGCTGACAGGCGGTTTTAAACTCATCCGACATGCAGGTGAATTGAAATTCTATAACAATTTTCTTTTAAGATGGGAGGATGCCATGTCACATCTGTCTGTCAGTGACAGCACCCTGCCCGAATTTAACGGAACCAACCATGTCCGTTATATGGATGAACTGGTCCGTTTGATGCAGAATTCGAATATCCAGGTGCCCGTATCCAATACGGACCGGGCATATGTCTACCAGGTACCGGGAGCAGGTATCTCTTCCCGGCAGGATATCTTCATCCTCTGTTTTGAAAAAAAAATCGTTCTTTTTGGGCTTTCAAAAAGAATGTTCAACATGTTAGATAAACGCATCGATCATCAGTTGGGCAGGACAAATGGGAAATTTACAGGAAGAAAACAAGAGCACACAGCCGTCCATACCGGTATCTGGAGATTATGACCCCAATGATTATCTGACCTTTCTGGGACTGGCCCACAATCCATTCCCCATGGCGCCGGATAACACGAATTTCTATATCTCCCAGCATAATGACGGCATTATTGCCAAACTGACTCAGGCAGTTTTTTCCAGGAAAGGATTCATGCTGCTCACCGGTGAGGTGGGGTTGGGCAAAACCACCCTCAGCCGAAGGATCATTCAGATCCTGGAACACCATGATATTGAAACATGCCTGGTACTGCAGTCCTTTTATCAGGGCAATGACCTGCTAAAGGAAATCATTCGTGATTTCGGCATGTCCACTGAAGAAGTCAGAAATGACCTGCCCACCTTGATGAAGCTGTTGAATGATTTTCTGCTCAAAAAGAACAAGCAGGGTGTGAACTGCGCCATACTTATTGATGATGCCCAGAACCTGAGTGTTGAAAGTCTGGAACTGGTGAGACTGATCTCAAACCTGGAAGCGGACCGGGAAAAACTGGTTCAGATACTGCTGGTCGGACAGCCTGAACTGCTTAAGAAACTGAACACAAATGAACTGAGGCAGTTGAAAAGCCGGGTGACCATCAAACAGGTGCCCATCCCGCTGAGGCCGGATGAACTGGGCACGTATATCCAGTTCAAACTGAACCGGGCCGGCGATCCGGGTAAAATCATCGTTTCTGAAAAAACCCTCCGGCAGCTCTACCGACTGACCGGTGGGAATATCCGGCGGGTCAACGTTCTCATGGACCAGGCACTTCAGTACGCGTGCCAGGACCGTTCTTTTGTCATTACCCCGAAGTATCTGAAACAGGCCAACAAGGAACTAGCCTTTAAGCTGAATCTCTCAAAACAGCCCCCCCTGTCCGCCTGGATTATCCTTATTCTGATATTGATCATTATCGGTATGGTTGGCGGGGCCGGGCTTTTTTATTATCAGTCCGGCCGGAACCGTCTTCATCCTCCGGACCAGGCACTGTCCGGGCTGGTGCCGGCTGCTGCCATACAAACGGGTTCTCCCGACCGGCAGGCACCTGCTGACGAGGCTGAAAACACATCGTCCCAGCTGACATCTCTCCCTGGACCGCGAATAGAACCTGAAATTCCAGTGCCTGCTGAAAAATCGGTAGAAGCCCGTGAAAAAAGGATATCGGACCCGTTACCCGAACCAGGCCCGGTAGACGCAGAACCGGCTCAACCGTCAGATGACCCGGAAGACACCCTGATGGTATTTCTTGGCAATTACGGCCTTGAAAAATATGAAGTTGTGGTGAGAGAGGGACTGGCCAGTCCTGAAAATTCCAGACAGATGAATGCCATGAAGACCCATCTGTTTGATCATACCGGATATGAGCTGATCCGGCTGCCGGTACTGCCGGATACGGTCCGGGATCAGTATGATGTCCTTTCAGCAAAGGATCCGGCAACAGGTCGTCAGGCATTTTATCTTTTCTGGAAGCCTGTACTCAAGATTGTTAAATTCTATTCCGGATACACGGGTGAAGAGATCACGGATCTGCAGAGCCTGCTTAAACGGGCCGGGTATTACCGGTACAATGTCGATGGTATTGTTGGACAAATAATCATGAAGAGTGTAAAAGGGTTTCAACAGAAAAACAACCTGCCGGTAACGGGTTTCCCGGACCCGGAAACCGTTTTTTTACTGGTTCATCAAGACCGGCAGAAAACGGCTGAACAGACCCCTTAACAAGGACCTGATGCATGGAAGAACCCCGAAAAAACAAACCCATCGGTATGCTGCTGCAGGAAAAGGGCATTATCAACGATGCCCATATTCAGTTTGCCTTGAAAGAACAGAAAATTACCAAAGAAATGCTGGGTGAGGTGCTTGAGCGGCTCAGTTTTGCCACTGAGATGGATGTGGTGTCGGTTCTGTCCCAGCAGGAGAATGTTCCCTATATTGATGTGGATGAAGTGCTGCCGGACGAGCGTCTGCTCAAACTGTTCAATAAAAAACTATGTTTAAATAATATTTTTCTGCCCTATCATGTGGATGACCGGAACGTGGATATTGCCGTGGGCAACCTGAATGATCCCAAAATAGGCCAGATGGTATCCCGGAATACCGGTCTGACCCCGCGGATTCATATCGCTGAAAAAAGCAAGATCATCAACGCCATCAATAAATTTTATTATTTCCTGGAAAATCCGATTGAGCAGGCGATTGAATCTGAAATAAAACTGCTGAGCCATGACACTGAGATGGCAAGGGGCATGGAAAACCTGATCCGTCATATTCTCCACCTGGCTATAAAAATGCGGGCAACAGATATCCATCTTCGGCCCATGGAACAGACCCTTAATGTGGGGTTCCGGATTGATGGCGTCATGCAGTCGGTCCTGGCTTTTCCGGCATCCATCAGCCGTCTGATATCAACATTGAAAATGAAAGCGGACATGGATATTGCTGAGCAGCGGCTGCCCCAGGACGGCCGGTTTGCAGAATCCGTACTGAGCAACCGCTACGAGTTCAGGGTTTCCACAGAAGTTTCCCCGTACGGTGAAAACATGGTCCTGAGGGTGCTGCCTGTGGGGCGCTCATTTTTAGGCCTGAAAGAACTCGGATTTTTTGAGCGGGATATTGAACGGGTGACCAGAATGTTCAACGAACCCTTTGGTATTGTCCTTCTCACCGGCCCCACCGGGTCGGGTAAATCCACCACCCTCTATGCCGGTATCCGCTGTCTGAATCTGCTGGAAAAAAATGTGCTCACAGTGGAAGATCCCATAGAGGTGAATATGTCTCTGCTTCGCCAGACCCAGGTCAATGAAAAGGCCGGGTATACGTTTTCAACCGCCATCCGCCACTTTCTGCGGCATGATCCGGACGTGATCCTGGTGGGTGAAATCCGGGACCAGGAAACGGCCGGGGCAGCCATCTCCGCATCCGGCACCGGTCATCTGGTGTTGTCCACACTTCATACCAATTCAGCCATCGGCGCCATTCCCCGGTTAAGGGATCTGAAGATTAAGCCCTACATGATTTCAGATGCCCTGATCGGTGTGGTCAGTCAGCGCCTGATCCGAAAAATCTGTCGTTCCTGCAAGGAATCGTATACCCCGGCCCAATGGGAACTTGAATATCTCAAAGATCCCACTATTGACACTTTGTATCGGGGCAAGGGGTGTGATTTGTGTAATGACTCTGGTTATTTCGGAAGGACACTGGTGTATGAGTTCCTTTCAGTGGACAATGAACTTGCGCTGATGATCGAAGCTGAGGATGGTTTGAATGAAATTGCGGCTGCTGCAAAGGAAAAAGGGTTCAAAGATATATTTGAAGTAACGGCTGAAAAAACACGTCTCGGCATCACCTCTGTTGAAGAGGCCATGAGGGTGATCGGGAATTTAAAACAGATTTAAGCGAGCCTGGATGGGTGTGTTTCGATACAAAATGATGAAACCGTCCGGTGATGTGGTGGGCGGCATTGCAGATCTTCCGTTTGAAGATGTTCTGTCTGCCATTTCCTATCTTGAAGGCAATGAAAATACCGCCATTTTTGTCAAAAAACTGAGCCGGCCGGCCGCAGTGCTTTTCAAACTCCTCAAACAGGGCACCCGGACGCGGGTGGAGCGCAAATTCCTTGCAGAGTGGTTTAACAATCTTTCCTTGATGCTAAAGGCCGGCATGCCCCTGGCCACAGCGCTTGAAGAATCTGCCATGGGAACGGAGAGCAAGGATTTTCAACGCGATGTGTCAGATATGATCCTTGCCATTCACAGGGGGGCGAGTTTTTCAGAGTCAGTGGAACGCCAGTCCCATCTTTTTCCCAGGACAGCGCTGTACCTGATCCGGATCGGTGAGGAATCCGGTACCCTTGATGAACGATTGAAAGATGCAGCAGATCACCTGACCCGTATCCAGGCGATTATCAGTGATACCAAACAGGCACTGCTTTATCCGTCTTTTGTTTTTCTGACCATGGGGGCGGGTATGGTCTTCTGGTTTTACTATGTGGTCCCCAAAATTGTGACCCTTTTTCAGGACATGGAGGTCACCCTGCCGCCGCTCACCCTGTTTGTGATCGGTGTATCAGAATATGTTCAGGCCAATATTGTTCAACTTGCCGGCGGCAGCCTGCTTGGAGTGGGTCTGACGGTTCTGCTCTACAGGACGGTTCGGCCGGTAAAACGGGTCATGGATCATGTCATGCTGAGGCTTCCGATCCTGGGCACCTTGATCCAGGCCTCATCCATGGCTTTCATAACAGAGTATT
>CAZLNA010000185.1:0-4937 GCA_964560485.1 uncultured Desulfobacula sp.
CATCCTGACCTCTGCAATGGTTGTCATGCGCCGTCACCCCAGGACCATTTTTCAGACAACTGACCTGACCTGCGTCCTGACGATGCCCGTTTTCGCTGATGCCCCTTTTGTTTAATAAGGGCCATGGGTCGGGCAACCGTTTCAGGAAACAGCTCTTCCAGTCCGCTGATCAGATCAAGGACTCTTAAGACCCGGATAATGGTTGAAAACTGGACCGACGCACCAGCTTCAATCCGCTCAATTGTCCGTTTGGACACGCCCGCCTCTTCTGCCAGGCGGGCCTGGGTGATCTGGCTGTCAATCCGGTATCGCGCCATCCGCCTGCCCATCTCGGCAAGAATAGCATCGTCTGTCATTAAAGTTGTTATGCTCATAATCGCCTTTTTTGTCGATTTAATCTGTTTATATGGATTTTATCGTCAAAAATTACGATTTGCAAGAAAAATATTTCAAGCCGTCAATTATGACGATTAAAACGTATATTTATCTATAATTCGTAAAAAATGGCGACTAAACCTTGTTGAATTTTACATCTGTTTGGTCCGGCGACAGGATACCATCCGGCAGCTGGGCAGGAAGCCCCCTTTGCCCGAACGGCCGGAAAACACAGTTCACTGTTAAAAAAAATGGGGATTGCAGGACTTTTTGGGGCAGGCTTTATGAAAGAGACTGTTCGTCAATAATCTCGATTCCCAGTGCTTCAGCCTTCTGCAGCTTACTGCCGGCATTCTTTCCAGCTAAAAGATAATCCGTCTTTTTACTGACGGTTGAGGTGACAACAGCGCCTTTTTGTTCAAGAACTGCCTTGGCCTCACTGCGGGTCATGGTCTCAAGTGTGCCGGTGAGGACCACCCGCTTCTGATTGAGCCAATGCGCTGAGGCAGCAGCCGGGTCCGGCAGATCGTTTATGGGTGTCACACCTGCAGCCAGCATGGAGACAATCACTTCCCGGTTATCCGGATTTGAAAAATAATGTCCGACTGCTGCTGCGGTTTCAGGCCCGATGCCGTGTATATCGATCATCTCATCCACACCTGCATCCATTATTCTTTCAAGCGTCTGAAAATGCCGGGAGAGTAACCTGGCTGCATTTTCGCCGGTGTGATCAATGCCGAGGCTGTATATGAAACGGTCAAGGGAAACCGATTTGGCCGCTTCAATACTTTTAATGAGATTATCAGATGATTTTTCGCCCATCCGCTCCATCTGCGCCAGGACCTCGGCCTTTAGAAGGAAAATATCAGCAAAGGATTTGATCAGGCCCTGATCCATGAGATGGGTGACGATTTTTTTGCCCATACCGTCGATATTAAAAGCCTTTTTAGAGACAAAATGGGCAATCCGTTCTTTGAGCTGGGCCTGGCAGGAGAGATTGACACATTTGTTGATGGTGGCCCTGCCCTGGCTGATCTTCTGGATCCGGCTCTCACAGACCGGACAGTTTTCCGGCATGACAAATGCTTTTTCATCCCCGGTCCTGAGATTCTCCATCACCTTGACCACCTTGGGAATCACATCCCCGGCCCGCATCACCAGAACCGTGTCATGAATGCGGACATCTTTGCGCCTGATTTCATCTTCATTGTGAAGCGTGGCCCTGGACACGGTCACCCCGCCGATACTTACCGGTTCCAGAATCGCCACCGGTGTCAGGGTGCCGGTGCGGCCCACCTGGACAACGATATCCTTCACCTTTGTGGTTTCCCGGACTGCGGCGAATTTATAGGCAATGGCCCACCTGGGGCTCTTGACCTTTTCACCGAGCTGATGCTGGGCTGCGATCTCATCCACCTTGATGACCATGCCGTCAATATCATACCCGAGCCTGTCTCTCTGGTCAGACAGCTCACGGTAGAAAACAAGAACGCCTTCTATATCAAGATTGGCACGGGTCAGGGGATTCACCGGCAACCCAAACGCCTTGAGAGTCTCAAGCATTTGAGAATGCTGCGTAAATGCCATGCCCCTGACTTCGCCCACGCCATAGGCAAAGATATCCAGCGGCCGCTTGGCTGTGATGGCGGAATCAAGCTGGCGCAAAGCGCCTGCAGCTGCATTCCTGGGATTGGCAAAAAGGGCTTCCCCCAAATCCTGGCGCGACTGGTTGAGTTTTTCAAACGCCTTTTTACGGATGATCACCTCACCTCTGATATCGATCACTGCCGGCGGGTCATCCGTACTCAGCTTTAAGGGGATGGAACGGATGGTCCGGGCGTTTTCTGTGATCACTTCTCCTGTGATTCCATCTCCCCGTGTGGTGGCCAGAACCAGAACGCCGTTTTCATACCGCAGTTCAATGGCCACGCCATCAAGTTTGGGTTCGCCAATATAGGTGACATGATCTGTATCAAGCCTTTTGACAACGCGCTTGTGAAAATCCCGGATATCGTCATCATCAAAGGCATTGTCCAGGCTGAGCATGGGAACGGCATGCCTGGCCTGGTCAAAAGATGCCAGGGGCGGTGCCCCCACCCGCCGGGTGGGTGAATCAGGCACGCTCAATTGGGGATAGAGGGTTTCAATTTCGATCAGGCGGTTGAGCATCCGGTCATATTCGGCGTCGGAAATCACCGGGTCATCAAGGACATGGTAGCGGTGTGAATGGTCAGTCAGTTCTTTTTGAAGGGCAAAGGCTTCTTCTTGTATTTTTCGATCCATCAATACCGCCTTCAGCAGCCACTGGCCAGCTGTTTTGCAAATTCAATGATCGTCCGGCAGGCCGCCTTTCTGGCAGCTTTGAACGCCTCTTTTTTAAATCCGGGCTGCCACTTTTTATCACCCAGACTGTCAGACACCACCAGAAGAGCGGCAATCTTTACCTTCCGGTATTCTGCCACACTGAAAAGCGCCGAACACTCCATTTCCACGGCATCTGCACCCAGCTCTCTGAAAAAAGCCACTTTTTTCGGGGTCTCCCGGTATATGGCATCCGTGGTCCAGACGGTCTGACGGGAAATGGTCCTGTCCGGCATCCGGGCTTGTGCAAACTGCAGCAGGTGTTCTGTCAGCCCGGCATCCGGGCTTGCCATGGCCGGATCCTGGACCAGTCGGGCATAATTCCGGCTGGTGCCTTCGTCAATGATGGCCGGGTCCGCCAGAATGATATCACCCGCTTTCAGGGTGCTGTTGACTGCCCCGCACCAGCCGAGGACAGCAATGGTCTCCACGCCCCGGATTACCAGAGATTCAAGCATCATGGCTGCATATGGCGAACCCATGAACGGCCCTGCCAGGCTGACCTGACCGTCCGTCATCAGCCGGTCGTTGAAAAAGGGATGCGACCTGGGCTGGTCCATACTGGAAACCAGAATCGGAATATCCGGCTGGCAGGCGGCCATGACCGCCACCGGCCCCAGATCAGGTGCCTTTCTCGCCCCTAACGGCGGAACGATGGATTCATCATTCAGGTCCGACCAGGTCGGAAAATTCATCCTTGACCTCATCAATGATATCGTATATCCACATCACGTCTTCAATGGTCAGCCGCCCGGCCTTGGACGGGGCACGGTCTGTACCGTCCTTTTTTTTCAGGATCCGCGGACCGATCTGGAGTTTGGGTTCTCCTTCCCCATACTGGTGAATGGATAAAAGCAGTCCGGTTTCCTCATTTTTCCATTCCTTTAATTTCTTATCCATTTCCGGATCATAACCTGGCATGTTTCATCCTCCTGTCATATCTAAATCAGTGAAAAATCCGCAATGTTCCGGAAAAGCCCGGACACTGATGAGAGCAGTGCAATTCTGTTGTTTCTAACGGCCTCGTCTTCTGCCATGACCATGACATCGTCGAAAAAGGTATCCACCGCCGGCCGAAGCGTGGCAATTTTTTCAAGGGCCTGGTCATATGCCCCTTTTGCAATGGATGCGTTCACATCGGTTTTTACCGACTGGATAGCCTCAAACAGGCGGTTTTCGCTGGCATCTTCAAACAGAGCCGTGTCCACGTCGCCGGCTGTTTCAGGCCCGGATTTGCGGATAATGTTTTCCACCCGTTTAAACGTGACAGAGAGCGGCTCGAAATCCGGGGCCTGGCGAAGGCTGTCCAGGGCCTTGACCCGCAGCATCACATCCGGGATATTTTCAAAAGAGATTGCCAGGGCTGAATTCACCGCTTCTTTTGAAAACCCTGTTTCCGTCAGGATATTGACCATCCGGTTCTGCAGAAAGGTCTGGACCGCGTCACAGGTGTCATCACGTTTTTCACCTGTTTCCATAAACGGTGACAGCGCTGCCTGAATCATCCCGGAAAGCGGCATGGCAAGGTTTTCAGACAGCATGATCTGGATGATTCCGATCCCCTGCCGCCTGAGGGCATAGGGATCTGCTCCGCCTGTCGGGATCAGACCGACAGAAAAACAGCCGCAGATGGTATCGAGCTTGTCAGCAATGGCAAGAATAACCGCCACAGGGTTCTCAGGCAGCTTACCACCGGACTGCACCGGGCGGTAATGCTGTTCCACAGCCATGGCCACATCTTCTTTTTCACCGGCTTTGAGTGCATAGGTCCGCCCGATAACGCCCTGAAGTTTGGTGAACTCGATCACCACCTGGCTGACCAGGTCGGCCTTGCAGATAACCGCCCCCCGTGCCACATCCCGGGCCAGGGTCTGTGCGTCATCATAAACGGACTCATTGACCAGGAAATCTGCCAGAGCACCGATCCGGACGGTCTTGTCATGGACCGATCCGAGTTTTTCCTGGAATGTCACTGCTTTAAGTTTTTCAGCAAACTGGTCCAGAGAGGATTTCAGATCGACTTCATAAAAAAACTTGGCATCAGACAATCTTGCCCTGAGCACTTTTTCATGACCTTTGGCCACAAGGGCCGGATCTTTTGCATCGGTATTGTTGACGGCAATAAACAGTGGCTTGAGCCTGCCCTGGGCATCCACCAGGGCGAAATATTTCTGGTGTTCACGCATAGCCGTGATCAGCAC
>CAZLNA010000186.1:0-4929 GCA_964560485.1 uncultured Desulfobacula sp.
GTCAAAAGGCATGACCGCTTCTTTTACACAATAATAAGGTGGAATGATTTCTTTTGTCATGCCGAGTTCTTTTAAGGTTTTTCCCAGCATGACCTTGGTGGCAAGCTTGGCCAGGGGAACGCCGATGGCTTTGGACACAAAGGGAATCGTTCTTGAAGCTCTCGGGTTGACTTCAATGATGTAGACCGTATCGTTCATGATGCCGAACTGGATGTTCATCAGCCCTTTGACATTGAGTTCCTTGGCAATGGCACAGGCTGCGGCTTTCATTTCTTCTATATGCTCGGTTTTGATGGAATATGGCGGCAGAACACAGGCAGAATCGCCGGAATGGATACCAGCCTCTTCAATATGCTCCATCATTCCGCCGATGATGGTGGTCTCACCGTCAGAGATGGCGTCCACATCAAGCTCAAACGCTTCTTCAAGGAATTTGTCGATCAGGACCGGTTTGTCCGGAGAGGCCTGGATGGCGAGGTTGAAAAACTCTTCAAGATCTTTTTCATCAAATACGATTTTCATGGCGCGGCCGCCGAGGACAAAGGACGGGCGGACCATGACCGGGTATCCGATTTCTCTGGCAACGGCTGTGGCCTCCTGAAATGAAAAGGCGATGCCGTTTTCAGGCTGGCGGAGCCCCAGCTTTTTGAGCATGGCGGCAAACAAATCCCTGTCCTCTGCCCGGTCAATCGATTCGGGGCTGGTGCCGATAATGGGCACGCCTGCACTCTGAAGGTCTGATGCCAGATTGAGCGGGGTTTGACCGCCGAATTGAACAATGACCCCGTAGGGGTTTTCTTTTTCAACAATGTGAAGGACATCCTCCCGGGTCAGCGGTTCAAAATAGAGTTTGTCAGAAGTGTCATAGTCCGTGGACACGGTTTCCGGGTTGGAGTTGACCATGATGGACTCAACCCCCTCTTCTCTCAGAGCAAAGGAGGCATGCACACAGCAGTAGTCAAATTCAATACCCTGGCCGATTCTATTGGGCCCGCCGCCAAGGATGATCACTTTTTTTCTGTCCGACACCCGGGCTTCACATTCTGTTTCATAGGTGGAGTAATAATAGGGTGTTTTGGCTTGAAATTCCGCTGCGCACGTGTCCACCAGTTTATAGACCGGAACAAGGCCCAGTGCCTTTCGCTGCTGCTCAATCTGTTTGTCGGTCAGATCGGTTATATGGGCAAGCTGTTTGTCTGAGAAGCCGTATTTTTTGGCCTTTTCCAGCAATTCTCTGGGCATATCTTTGCCTGCCAGCTTGATCTGTTTTTCAAGATCTACGATTTGTTTCATCTGGTGGAGAAACCAGGGGTCAATATGGGTCAGGTCATGGATTTTGGTGATGGGCATGCCGTGTTCTATGGCGTATTTCAAATAAAAGAGGCGCTGTGAGTTTGGGGTGGACAATTTATATTCAAGCTCGTTACCGGCCACAGAACCAGGATCGGGATCCTTGCCGTCCGCACCAAACCCTGAACGGCTGATCTCCAGAGAGCGCAGGCCTTTTTGAAACGCCTCTTTAAAGGTCCGGCCGATGGACATGGTTTCTCCCACTGACTTCATCGCAGTGGTCAGGATATCGTCTGCTTCAGGAAATTTCTCAAAGGTCCATCTGGGGATTTTCACCACGCAGTAATCGATGGACGGTTCAAAACAGGCCAGGGTTTCCCCTGTAATATCATTTGGGATCTCATCAAGCGTATACCCCACAGCGAGCTTGGCTGCAATTTTGGCAATGGGAAAACCCGTGGCTTTAGAGGCCAAGGCAGAGCTCCGGGACACCCTGGGGTTCATTTCGACGACGATGACCTCGCCGTCTTCAGGGTTGACGGCAAATTGAACATTGGAACCGCCGGTGTCCACGCCGATCTCTCTCATAATTGCCAGCGACGCATCACGAAGGACCTGATACTCTTTGTCAGACAAGGTCTGGGCAGGGGCGACCGTGATGGAGTCTCCTGTGTGGACCCCCATGGCATCGATATTTTCAATGGAACAGATGATCACCACATTGTCTGCGTGATCCCGCATCACTTCCAGTTCATATTCTTTCCATCCCAGAACAGACTCTTCAAGCATCACCTGGGTGATCAGGCTGGCATCGAGCCCGGCTTTGGCGAGCCGGTTGAGTTCTTCTGAATTATAGGCAACCCCGCCGCCGGTTCCGCCCAGCGTGAAGCTGGGCCTTACAATGATGGGAAAACCGATTTCTTCTGCCACCTGATCGACTTCAACCATGTTGGTGGCAAAGCCGCTTCTCGGGATTCTGAGGCCGATTTTTTCCATGGCAGCCCGGAAAAGCTCCCTATCTTCCGCCTTATTGATGGCCTCTTCAGAAGCGCCGATCATTTCAACATTATACTCTTTCAGGATACCTGTTTTTGCCGCTTCAATGGCCGTGTTCAAGCCGGTCTGTCCCCCGAGTGTCGGCAGGAGGGCGTCTGGCTTCTCTTTTGCAATGACCTTGCAGACCGTTTCCGGCGTGACTGGCTCAATATAAACCCGGTCCGCTGTTTCCGGATCGGTCATGATGGTGGCAGGGTTGGAATTGATGAGAATCACCTCAAACCCTTCCTCTTTCAAAGCCTTGCACGCCTGGGTGCCGGAATAGTCAAATTCGCAGGCCTGGCTGATGATGATAGGGCCTGCACCGATGATCAGGATTTTGTTAATATCTTCACGCTTTGGCATCTTCAATCACTTTTGCAAATTGGTTAAAAAGATAGGCGGCATCATGCGGCCCGGGAGAGGCTTCTGGGTGATACTGCACCGCAAAGGCCTTGACTGACCTACTTTCAAGGCCTTCAAGGGAGTCTTCGTTCAGGTTGATATGGGTCATGGATGAGTGATCCTGGCCAATGGAGTTCAGGTCAACAGCAAACCCGTGGTTCTGGGAGGTGATTTCCACTTTTCCGGTGGCCAGGTTTTTTACCGGCTGGTTCCCGCCCCTGTGACCGAATTTGATTTTCATGGTTGTTCCGCCCATGGCAATGCCGAGAAGCTGCATGCCCAGACAGATACCGAATATGGGTTTATAGCCGAGAAGTGCTTTGATCGTCTCCACGGCATAGGTCACAGGCTCCGGATCTCCAGGGCCGTTTGACAGGAAAATGCCGTCCGGCTCAAGCGCCTTGATGGTATCGGCTGAAGTTTCTGCCGGCACCACCACAACTTCGCATCCAGCGGTTTCAAGACAGCGGATGATATTGTATTTGATCCCGAAATCAAGTGCCACGACCCGGTGCCGATCAGGGCGCTGCCAGATTTGGGGACCGGTCAATCGGTCGAGGTCAAAATATTTTGGCTGATTTTCTTTCCAGAAATAGGGTCGGCTGCAGGTGACGTATTGAACCAGGTCACTGCCCTGCATGGAGGGTACCTGGCTGGCTTTTTCCACCAGAGAGGCCGGGTCAAGGTCGGTTGTGGAAATGACGCCGCGCATGGCCCCGGATTTACGGATATGGCGGGTTAACGCCCGGGTGTCAAGGTCTTCAATGCCCAGGATCTGGTTCTCGATCAGGTAATCGGCCAGGGTTCCGGTGGATCTGAAATTACTTGGAAAGTCCTGGTATTCCTTGACAATAAAAGCGGCAGCCTGAACCCGTTCAGACTCTATGTCTTCCGGGCAGACACCGTAATTCCCGATCAGCGGGTAAGTCATGGTGACCATCTGGCCGTAATAGGATGGATCTGTCAGGATCTCCTGGTAACCGGTCATGCTGGTATTGAAAACCACTTCGCCAGCGGCCTCTCCGCTGCCGGTAAAGCTGGTGCAGGGAAATGTCCTGCCGTCTTCAAGGGCTAATAGTGCTTTCATAAATCGTTCCGTTCGTCCGCCATAGTTATTATATTCATTATCCGGAAACTCCCGGATCATTTCGCATGCCCGGCAGTGCAGAGCAAATCGAACCTATTTAGATAACACAAACCGAGTGAAATTGGCAAGTTCGTTCTTGGCCGGTTTGCATCTTAAGCAAGCTTTTCCAGCGGCCCTGGTGCAGGAGAAACTGCCGAATTCCAGCAGATGCACCACAGGCATTGACTCTTGTGACGACCACCCGGTCCCGGGTCTTTTATATCAATCCTTTTTGCGGCCCGGACCCGTCCGGCGAAAGAATCAGGCTCCGACCAGGCTGATTTCCACAATTCTTTTCCGGGCACGGTTATCATGGTTGATGACAACAATCTGCTGCCAGGTCCCCAGCCGAGCCTTTCCGTCTCTGACCGGTACGGCAATGGAGGGTCCGATGAGGGCAGCCTGTACGTGGCTGTGTCCGTTTCCGTCATTCCATGCCAGTTCGTGTTCATAAACGGCCTCGGGCGGGGCCAGACGATTGACAGCAGCTTTCAGGTCGTTCACCACTCCGGGCTCATGCTCAATGGTGGTGACAGACCCTGTGGAGCCGACAACAGTGATATCTGCTGTTCCGTTGGCTATCCCGGACGCTTCAATGATATGTTTTACCTCAAAGGAAATGTCATTGACTGCCGGTCCTTTTTCCTGGTTCAGGGTGACCGTGTTAAAAAACAAACGTGCCGCGTGCATAAGCCTCCTTTCAATAAAAAGTGGGGTTTTTAAGGTTATGGTATGAAATCGCTTCAAGATCAAGCCTTCTTGCAAAAACGGTTAAATATCGCTTGTTTGGCGATATTCAGACAGTGGCGGAGTGGTTATTGTACCGGCGCTGCAAATAAAATTCTTTTGTTTCAGATGGTTAGGTGTCGCCTGGGTATTGGCACGGAAAGTGTATGAGTTATTATCAGGTTTACGCGAAACAGGTCATGAATTGTGAATAACCGTCAATGACACGTGCAAAAGGGGAAGAAATGGAAAATAGATCACACAGAACAGGCAATGATCCGATAAAGTCATTTTACAGTGCTGAGTTTCAATTGCGCCAGTCCAAACTGCTGTTTCAGTTTAAATTG
>CAZLNA010000187.1:0-4917 GCA_964560485.1 uncultured Desulfobacula sp.
GCGGTATCTCAGCGGTATTGTATTACGGCCCGCAGCTCTTTGAACAGGCGGGCTTGAGCATGGGGCACTCACTGGGCGGATTTGCCATCCTGGCAATTGTGAACATGGTTTTCAACCTGGTTGCCATGCGCTTTATCGATACCGCGGGAAGAAAAAAAATCCTGTCCATCGGGGCATGGGGTTCAATGATTTCGCTGATCATGATCGGCGGGTTGTACCTGCTGGATGAAACCGGCCTTTTCATTGTCCTCTTTTTTATCACCTTTATCGCATTCTTTGCGTTCTCGCTTGGACCGGTCAAGTTTGTCCTCCTTGGCGAAATCTTCCCGAACCAGATCAGGGGCAAGGCGATTTCTGTGGGGACGCTGTGCATCTGGGTGACCAGTGCCGCTGTTGCACAATTGTTCCCGATGATGCGGGACATCATGCCGACCGGATACATATTCTTTATTTTTGCACTGGATATCGCTGTCCTGCTTCTGGTGGTTCATTTTTTAATGCCGGAAACCAAAGGGCAGACCATTGAAGAAATTGAACGTTCATGGCTGGCAGACATTTAAATGCCATGGACGCTTATACTGCGGATTTAAAATATCTGGCAGGTCGTTTAAAACAATACGTTGTTTAACCGGGATCAGAGGATTGAATTTGATAGAAAAAAAAGGCCTCATAAAAAGCATCGCATTTGTTGTTTTTATCATCTCGCTTTTGTGGGTTCCCCTGTCCGAATCCAATGCCGCTGAGCATGTCACGCTTCAGCTCAAATGGAAACATCAGTTTCAGTTTGCCGGCTATTATGCCGCAGTTGAAAAAGGATATTACCAGAAAAATGGTTTGAACGTGACCCTTGTTGAGGGCCGGCCCGGGCAGAATGAAATCGATGACGTCATATCAGGGCAGGCCAACTTCGGCGTCGGGATGGCAGATATTCTTCTCTCCAGGCTCAAGGGAAAACCGGTTGTTGTCCTGGCCAATATTTTCCAGCACTCTCCCAGTGTACTTCTGGCCATGAAGTCATCCGGGATTTCATCTGCTCAGGATTTGTTCGGCAGAAAAATCATGATGACGCCGGGGTATAAATCGGCTGAGTTGCAGGCCATGCTGATCAGTGAAGGCGTCCCTATTAATAAAATTAAGATCTTTTCGCCCAGCTGGAAATTCGAAGACTTGGTTTCCGGCAAAGTATCCGCCATGGCCAGCTATATTTCCAGCGGCCCCTATTATTTTAAAAAGAAAAACCTGCCATATATCCTTATCTCCCCAAGATCCTATGGAATCGATTTTTATGGTGACAACCTATTCACCTCGGAACAGGAGATCAGACACCACCCCGACCGGGTAAAACGGTTTATCGATGCCAGCCTGAAGGGGTGGCAGTATGCACTGAAAAACCCGGAAGAAATCATCGATATCATTTTATCAAAATATGCATCAGACAAAAAAAATATCACCAGAGACTTTCTGATCAATGAAGCAAGAGCCTATCAAAGTCTGATTTTACCTGATTTTGTAAAAATCGGGCATATCAATCCCGGCCGCTGGAAGCATATTGCAGACACTTATGTCCAACTGGGTATGGCAGACCAGGGGTATCGGCTGGACGGATTTATCTATGATCCGGTCTCAAGAGTATTTGACTGGGGCCACTGGGCGGTTAAAAGTTCGGTGGGAGTCATTCTCCTGGCATTCGGCCTGGTGACGGTGTTGCTGTTTGTGAACCGGCGGATCAATAAAGAAATTGTCGTGCGAAAAAAAGCTGAAAAAGAAAGCCGGGAAAGCCAAAAATTATTCAAGGCGGTATTTGAACAGACCGGCGGTTACTGCATGCTGCTGAGGCCCACGGATAACGGAATCCCTGAAATCCTGGACGCCAACCAGGCCGCTTGTGATGCACACGGGTACACCAAAGAAGAGATAATAGGAAGACCGGTGGCCGATCTCGATGATGAAGAAGGAAAAAAGCAATGCCGGAGAAACACTGAAATTATTCTCTCCGGACAAACATTGGCGATTGAAAACATCCATATGAGAAAAGACGGGTCCACATTCCCGGTGGCTGTTTACGCCAACAAAGTCGAACTGTCCGACAGACAGCCGCTGATTGTCACCACCGAATTTGACATCACAGAAAAAAAGAAGGCAGAGGCAGACCGGGCCAAACTGGAAAATCAGTTGCAGCAGGTCAAAAAAATGGAGTCCATTGGTCAGCTTGCCGGCGGTATCGCGCACGATTTCAATAATATTCTTTATCCCATTATCGGCTTCACCCAATTATCTCAGGATGATCTGCCTGAAAACCACCCGGTTCAGGAAAATCTTCAGGACATACTGAATGGGGCGAAACGCGCAAGGGACCTGGTCAAGCGGATTCTTCTCTTCTCAAGGCAGGTGGAGCCCCAGATGAAGCCCCATCAGCTCCAGCCGGTCATCCAGGAGACCTTCAGGCTGCTTCGGTCCACCATCCCGGCCAACATCAGACTCGAGCTGAATCTGTATACCGGAAACGACTATGTGCTGTGTGACACGTCTGAAATTCATGAAATTGTGCTGAACCTGTGCACGAATGCGTATCATTCGATTGTTCATGACCAGGGAAAAATTACTATTTCATTGAAACGGCAGAACCCGGGCCAGGAACTGAACTTATCACCCGGCAATTACCTGTGCCTGAGCGTCCAGGATAATGGCGTGGGCATCCCGGAAAATTTGAAGACCAAAATTTTTGAACCTTATGTGACAACCAAAGATGTCGGACACGGCTCGGGTCTGGGACTGGCGGTTGTTTACGGGCTGGTCCAGAATTATAAGGGCGGCATCAGCGTTGACAGTTCTCCGGGGCAAGGCTCTGTTTTTCATATTTTTCTGCCGGTCGTTGATCATCAAGCCGTTCAGGATGACCTCGACCCAAAGGATACGAACCCGCCTTCAGAAGCGAATCAACAGATTCTGTTCGTGGACGATGAACCTGCCATTGTAAAGCTGGGGGTCAGGGCACTGGAACGCAAAGGCTATCGTGTCAACGGCATGGAAAGTGCGGCCAAAGCCCTGGCCGTATTTGAGTCCGCTCCGGCTGAGTTTGACCTGGTCATTACGGATATGGCCATGCCCGATATGGTGGGAAGCGATTTTGCCAGAAGGATTCTGGATATCCGCAATGATATACCGATTATCATCTGCTCGGGGTTCAGCGAAGATCTCGAGCAGTTCAAAAAAGAAGAAGGCCGGGTCACCACCTTTCTGGACAAACCGCTTTTGGTCGAAGACCTGGTCAAAACGGTCAGAAGGCTGCTGGATTCTCACACCTGATGGGTTCAGCAGCAGATTTTGTGGTCTGACCCACTCCGGGATTTTTTTTAGGCGATATCAACCTGTAGTTTGACATCTTTGCCCCTATCTTTTTCCCTTGATTGTGCAGAAAAACACCCTTTTTTCCAGTTCAATTTTTATTTTCTATCAAATTGGTATGCTTTAGAGCCAAACCATTGCGAATAAAGTTTCTTTAATGATTTTCCCCTATTGGCGTCATGGATCAATCCCAAAAAAAATATTAAAAAAACAAATATTCTATTGACAAAGCCCAAAAATTAGTGATTTATAGATTTTGCACACTTTGCACAAATGGCACAAAATATAGCACATTGCACAAATGAAAAATAAAATGAGCACACTGACCGAACATAAAGAAACCGATATTTACAAAAAGGACACCCTGGTTTTTGGGTGTGGAAACATCCTGTTCGGCAATGACGGTTTCGGCCCGGAAGTGGCCGTCCACCTGACAGACAATTATTCGCTTCCCGAAGGGGTTCTGGTCCTGGATGCCGGCACCGGTATCCGTGACTATGTTTTTGATCTGCTGCTCATGGAAAATAAGCCCAAAACCGTTTTCATCATTGATGCCGTCACTTTTGAAGGAAAAAGCCAGGGAGACGTATTTGAAATTGCCGTATCAGATGTTCCTAAAGAGAAACTGTCTGATTTTGCCCTGCACCAGTCGCCCTCTTCCAACCTGCTGGCCCAGCTCAAGGCACAGGGCGTAGACGTCCGGGTACTGGGTATGCATACGGACGCGATCCCCAACACCATTGAACCCGGTCTGAGTGATGAGGCTCAAAAAGCGGTCCCCCAGGCCAGTGAATGGCTGTTTAAAGAAATACAAGACAATCAACATATACAGACACAATCTTTAGAATCAGTGAAAAGAGGTTGATATGACAACAACACCCATTGGATCAGTATTATTGGCAGGCGGCGGTATATCCGGAATCCAGGCCGCCCTTGATCTGGCAGATTCCGGCTTTTACGTATACATGGTTGAAAAAAGTGCGGGGATCGGTGGAGGGATGTCCCAATTGGACAAGACCTTCCCCACCAACGACTGTGCAATGTGAATTGTCTCACCCAAACTGGTTGAGTGCGGTCGGCACTTAAATATAGAGTTAATCACCCTCGCTGAAATCGAAAATATTCAGGGCGAAGACGGCAACTTTACCGTCACGGTCAACAAAAAACCCAGATATATTGACGAAGAAAAATGTATTGCCTGCGGACTGTGTGCAGAAGCCTGTCCCAAAAAAGTAAAGGACGAATACAATGCCGGCTTGAATAAGAGAAAAGCCGCCTATATCAAATACGGACAGACCGTTCCGCTCAAATATGCTATTGACGGGGACAACTGCATTTTTCTGAAAAACGGCAGATGCGGGCTTTGCGTAAAGGCCTGCCCCACCGATGCCATCAACCACGAGATGAAGCCGGAAACCATTGAGTTGAATGTCGGCTCCGTCATCCTTGCCCCGGGTTTCAAACCCTATGATCCGTCCGGGATCGACTATTACGGATATGATGAAATCCCGGATGTTGTCACCAGTTTTGAATACGAACGGATGCTGTCCGCATCCGGTCCCACCATGGGCC
>CAZLNA010000188.1:0-4905 GCA_964560485.1 uncultured Desulfobacula sp.
ATATAACACAGCCTGGGATGCCCGGGGCTGGAATGTCTGGGATGCACTGCCCGGCTGGTCTGTTTTAAGCGGGCCGGGTATTGAAGTGGAAAAAAGCGGTGTGGTGACACGATCCCAGTCCGGCCGTCATCATGTGGAGCTTGACAGCCACGGGGGCACAGACACAAACTCGGTCATGTTCCAGAGCCTGTATCTTGCTTCAGGATCTTATGATCTCTCATTCTGGTATTTTGCAAGAACAAACAACGCAGGCAATGATAACGGCATTTTTGCCGGGATTGCGGATGCAGCAAGCCCTTTTGATTATTCCCTGTTTTACGGGACTGTCAGCAAGACCCGGAACGAGACACGAGGCCTGTGGGAAGAAGTGAACTGGTCTTTTGATATCGAGGCTGCCGGTACCTATCATGTCACCTTTGGCGCCTATGGCCGGGACAACTCCCTGGGCGGCCTGATTGACAATGTTTCTCTTCATGGTGACATCACCCCTGTGCCTGAACCGTCCGTTTTTCTGCTCTTCGGTTTCGGCCTGCTCGGTATCACCATGATTGCCAGACGGCAGTTGTGCCCGGTGGCCCAGCGCAACAGACCCTGATCTGTCTTTTTTGTAGACAGCCGATTTACCGGTACCGCTGTTTGTAAACAGGGGTACCGGTTTTTTATCTGGCGCATCCGGGGCAGATTGTCGCCAGGCGGCCCCCGGAACCTATTGCCGCCTGAAAACAAACTGCTGTCCGTCGCTCCGGGTTGCCCGGATCATCATCCGGTCCGGGTATATGGTGCCGCTGTAACTGCCCCGGCAGCGGTTGTTCGGGCACTGATATCTGATGGTGAACCGGGTCCCTTCTACCGTGGCTGTGCCGTAGGCATTGCCAAATCCGTGTTCCCGGGCATTATAGGTGTTCCGCCCGGTTTTCCGGAAAGTCCAGTACTCCCCGTTTTGTCCGAACACCCACCTCCCGCTCAGGTCAAACCCGTTCTGGGACGAATACCGTTTGTCTCTGGATTTGGCACACCTGGGCCGTTCAGTCATATAGCTCATGCCGAAATCCTGGTGATAGATTTCAATACGTTTGGTTCTGCTCTGGGGGGTGGCTTTTACAACCCGGTCGCCGGCATCACCGACGCCGGTCGTTTTATTCTGGCCGCTGGAACAGGGAGATAAAATGGAAACCACGTTATATCCCTGCTTCAGGAAATTTTTTAAGACCACAGTGGTCTGCGGCGGGATGAGCCTCGAATCGTACAGGCGCGTTTTAAAACTGGTGTAATACGGTTCCATCTTAACCCCGCGGTTGATCACGTCAATGGTAACATTGGTGGCATTTCCGATTTCAAGGTCATAGGGGCCGGCCTGGGCCTGTGTGGTTAAGGTAAAAAGGCAGACAGACAATATGCATCCGATCTGAATAAAGGACAGAAGTTTCATTTTGAGCAGGTTCACAGGAATTTCCTTTAACATCTGTGTAGAACGAAATATTTAAACTTGGGGAACAGGGCCTTATGCTTTAAATTCAATATCTACCTGCCAATTCGCCCGGTTTAAAGGCTTTTATGCCGGCGGTGTCAATTCCGATCAGGGATCTTTTTCCAGAACTGCCACCATGGCTGATCAGGTACATATTCAACAGGGCTGACTTTAAGCAATGCATCCATATACTGTTCCCGGGAGAAGACCAATTCACCAAAGTCAGAATAGTCCCACTCTTCCCTGTGTTCATTTTCAAAATTCGCCCAGATGATGGTATCGTCCCTCTGGATAATATGGCACAAAAGCGGCCAGCACCCGAAGGATTCACTGCATTTACAGCAGTCTAAGACACTCTGTTTATCTTCGTTGTCTCCCCAGAGGTATTTTCCATACCCGAGATAATAGGCCCTGATACCATCCACATGATCTATCGGCCCATATGTCCTGGTAAGATTTTGACTCCAGGCCATGGCCATTTCAAACCGTTCTACCTTTTCCGAGAGAGGCTCACCATCAATGACAACATCGATCCATTTCTGATATTTTCCGCTTGGTGTGGCCTTTCTTTTAGCAATGATGAAATCAATATGGTTCACCGGGCACCTCTTTTTCTTAGGCCGGACGCAGTTCTTATTCAAGTATGATGCGGCCGATATCGATCATTCCGGAGGATTTGCCGCTCCTGTCGTCAGCCGGATCAATATCGATGGTTGCAGCACTTCCATCCGGGTTCCGGAGTATGGTAAACCCCGGTCCGAACCCTCTGATGATACCGACAGAGAATTGTTTTGAATCCGTTTTTTTGAGAAAATCACCAGGGATATCAATTGTAAAACATCCCTTCTCATCTGTGACACTGTTTGGATTTGCGATCCGTCCATCTTTAAAGCTTGTTTCAGCACTGAGTGTTTTGCTGTTTTTGATGTAATAAACAGAAAAGAAATAGATGGTTTTGCCGGATACCGGTTTTTCGTCTTTGTGCAGCAGCGTCCCCTTGATGATGCGTCCGGGTGCTGAACCCTCATTTGCATAAAGGGGTGAAAGGCTCAATAAGAGACCAGCCGTTATACCAAGAAAAAGACAGGTTAACCTTAATCTGCGGTTCATTTCACCTCCTGCAGTTTTGTATGTGACGTATGTTTCTTTCTATATCGAACAAGATGATTTTGTTTCAAGTAAATTTTTTCATCTTTCTCCTGCCGGCGCAGATGGAAGCAGGCAAGATCATTTTGCTTTTCATTTTGACTGGTGAATGCTAAAAGGAAAGGTACGCTGACCAGTCCCCGGGAATTGTTCAAACACAGCGGCAAAGGCCCATAAAACAAATCTGACGAATCAGGTAAGAGTATTGCCTAAAAAATCCTCATGACATCTGAAAAACCGAATTCACCTGAGCAGCCCTTTCCCATGGATACGGGCACGGCCTGCACCGGTCATGACCACGATGGGAACAGAAGTACAACCGGATCCCACATTCAGACAGCGTTTATCATTTTTGGTTTCTATATTGCGTTTTTTCATGCCCGGTCTGAAGCATTGATCACCTTTTCCATTATTTTCAGTGCCATTGTGCTTGAGGCGTTCCCTTTTATGCTGATCGGGGCATTGCTCGGCGGTTTGATTGAGGTTTTTGTCGCAAGGGATACACTGATCCGTCTTCTGCCGAAAAACAGGATTTTTTCCATTGTCCTGGCCGGGCTGCTCGGAATTGTCTTCCCGGTCTGCGAGTGTGCCATTGTACCGGTTGTCAGGAGGCTTATAGGCAAAGGAATGCCCCTGGGGGCTTCTGTGGCGTTTCTTCTCGGCGGGCCCATTGTCAACCCCCTGGTGTTTGCTTCCACCCTTGTGGCCTATTCGTTCTCCTGGGAAGTGGCTCTTTTGAGAGTCAGTATCGGTTTTGCTGTTGCCGTGATGGTCGGGCTGCTGATTGACGCGTGGTTCAGCAGGCAAAACGCATTGATTGAGCCTTCAGGTTCCTCAGGATGCAGCTGCTGCGGGCATCATCATCCGGAAACCGGTGATAACAGCATTAAATCCCGGATGGTTTCAGCCATCAATCATGGTGCCCAGGATTTTTATGATATCTCAAAATACCTGGTTATCGGCGCGTTCATTGCTTCAGCCATGCAGACCTTTGTGCCCCGACAGGCCCTGGTGGCTGTCATGGAACCGCCTGTGAACGCCATTGGCTTAATGATGGGGCTGGCAGTGATGCTCAATCTCTGCAGTGAGGCAGATGCCTTTATCAGCGCATCATTCCAGCCGCTCGGCATCCCCCTTTCAGCCCAGTTGTCGTTCATGGTGCTCGGCCCCATGCTCGATTTAAAACTGATCCTCATGTATCTGACGGTATTTTCCAAAAAAATGATCATCACACTGGCGCTGACCACGTTTTGCATCGTGGGGCTGTCAATGCTCTTTCTGGAGTTTTCAAAATGGCTTCCGCAATAATGCAGAAATTAAAACAGGGATTGAGCCTTCGCAATATGGTCCTGCTGATATGGATCGCGACGTTTGCATACCTGATCCTGGATGACAATTACACGCTTTTTATCAGGCCGGATTTTGGATTTTTAATCTATACGGGTTTTTTTATCTCAACGCTTTTTTTTATCAGCTCTTTTTTCAGCAAACAGAAACAGTCCAGCGACGGCGGATTTGGCAGGGCGCTTATCATCCTGCTGCCAGTGGTGTTTATCTTCATCACCGGGGATCACACCCTGAGCAGCTTTGCCCTGTCCAAGCGCACGCTGATGGCCCCGGTGCCCGCGGCAGATACCCCCGGTTCAGCCGAAATGTCCGAAACGGAAAGACCCTCTGATCAGCCCATTGACACCACACTGTCAGAGCTGCTTCGAAAATGGAAATCCTTCAGCGGGAAAACCGTTACCCTTCAGGGGCTGCTGCATGCGACCCTGGAAGACAATGATACCTATGCCCTGGTGTTTAAATATTTTATCACCTGCTGTGTCGCAGATGCGGTGCCTGTGGGGATCTTTGTTAAAAAGGAAAAACTGCAGGGGTTCAGCGATGATGACTGGGTCGAGGTCACCGGCAGTGTCGACCTGATGAAATTGAAAGGCTATGACGTTATCCTGATGACGCTGGACACCATCAAAAAAGTGGATAAACCCTCAAAAGGTTCGGCCTACATGTTTTTTTGATACAGCCGCAGATTCAGATTCTCACTCGCCTTTTTAACCAGGGCCGCTTTTTTCAAGCAGCCCTGGTCGTAAAGGTCTGTTTAAAAGAGGTCAGCGTTCCTCCGGACTCAGGCTTTCATCATCTCCCCGGTATTCAGAAAATACTCAAGCCCGTCTATGGCCGTCATCAGCTCGGTGTTCTGATCCGGAATTGAATCCACCATTGAATTTCCTGTTTCATTCAATGCCGTGTAGGTCAGGTTCCAGGTGCCGGTGGAAGAACCGTCTTTG
>CAZLNA010000189.1:0-4877 GCA_964560485.1 uncultured Desulfobacula sp.
CCCACCCGGATATAGTCACCTGCCTGGAGGTCCATTAGATGGAAATAAAGCGGCTCAGGTGTGCTGAATCTCTCAGCAGAGACCGTGATCTTACCTTTTGTGCTCTCCATGGCCTGGGCCGCATTTGTGACCAGGTTGATCAGGATCTGCTGGATCCGTGTGGCATCTGCCTGCATCACAAGATCGGTACCATCCACTGCCATATCAAGCCGGGTGCTTTGGCCTACAGAGGATTTCAGCAGCGATAGAGTCTCTTTTATCAGGCCGGACAGTTCAATTTCAGTGGTCTGGTGGTTGTCTTCCCTCCCGATGGTGTAGAGATTCCGGGCCAGTTTGACGGCTCTGTCACCAGCCGTATGGATCTGGCTGAGGTATTCCTGGATGGGGTTGTTTTTCTCAATACTGGCCAGAGACATGTCTGTATAGTTGATGATGATACTTAGAATATTGCTGAAATCATGGGCAATCCCAGACGCCAGAAGCCCGATGGATTCCATTTTTTTGGCCTGCCAGAGCTTGCTTTCAAGACGTTTTTTTTCTTTTTCCGTGTGAAGCCGTTCAGAAATATCTCTTCCGATGACCAGAAAGCCCGGCCCGCCCTGCGGCGGGTGGATCGGCGCAATGCTCAGTTCCACCGGTATTTTGATCCCCTGGGCGGAAATCATCCTGGCGGTCTTTAGAACAAGGGTATCTGTGGGCAGGTCTCTGGAAAAAAGAAGGTCGCTACCTTCAAACAGCATGCCCACCGAGTTGCCGAGCAGCGCAGCTTTATCCCGGCCGCAGGTTTTCAAGACACTGGGATTGGCAAAGACAATGGTGTTCTCACTGGAAACAATCAGGATCATTTCATTTGCTGTTTCAGCCAGCAGCCGGTAGAGCTGCTCACTGGTTTCAAGCGCATTTTCTGTTTTCTGATGTTCGATAATTTCCGATTTAAGACGGGCCTCGGATAAAGAGAGCGCCTCTACTTTTTTCTGCAGTTTTTTGTTGGATGCTTTCAACTGGTGGTAGAGCTCGAAGCTTTCCAAAGCATTGGCACAATGGGCCATTAGAATGGTCACCAGCTCAAATGCCGCTTCTGGAATATGCTTTGCTTTTTTCTGAAGGAGACCGGCAAACATGCCCCTGACCCTTGAGGGGGTGGCCAGGACATGAAGGAGTATCTGCTGCCTGGAATCTTTTGTATACGCGGTCACCGGCCCTTTTTCAAGAACAGCCCGGGAAAAGGTGCCGTCTTCCACCAGGATCTCTATTTCCTTGTCAAGATTCTGGTGATCAATGTCCGGATACCGGCGGCAGATTTGAAATTCTGACGTCTCTTCATCGACCAGCAGAAAGGCGATCTGGTCGAATCCAATAATCCATCGGGCCCTGGTCTGGCAATTGTCAAAAATCTGGCCGGGATTTTCCAGCCTGCTGATGGAAGAATGAAAATCACCCAGCTCTTTGGCCAGGTCGAGTGCCATCATCTTGAACAGATTGGCCTTTTCCAGGTATTCCAGCCGTTGTTCCAGATTGATTTTGTCAGGGTCATTCATAAAAAAACTTTATGGTTTCCAGCATCTGCCGGTCGATTTGTTTGACCGTGGGCGCAAGGACACTATCGGGTATTTCCAGTGCGTTCCACGCATTCATATTCAGGCGGGGGATGGTTCTGTCCCCGGAAAATCCAATGCCGATGGCATCTATAAACCAGTTGGCAAAATGCACAAGGGCGATTTCTTTGGGCGGTTTTTTTTTAAACGGGTCATGGTGGTGGCGGATCAAAGCGGTGATAGGTTCGGAAAAGTTCCAGGCTGTTGCCAGTTCACTGCCAAAGTCGGCATGGGTCATACCGAAAAATTTCTTTTCGATCTGGAATACATTCAGGCCGAGCAGTTTTGCCTTTTGAAAGACAAGGTTGCATTCATCCGGAATGGTGTTTAGAAAAACCAGCCACCCGATGTCATGCAGCAGCCCGCCGATGAAAACCCTGTCCGCCACAACGCCGCTCATCCTTGTTGCAAGGGTTTTGGCGGCGATGCCGCTGGCTACACTGTGGCGCCAGAAGGCTTCCATATTGATCTTCGGGTTTGTGATGCCTTTAAAATAATTGACCACCGTGATGCCCAGAGCCAGGGAACTGACCTGGCGGGTACCCAGGGCCATGGCAGCGTAATTGAGGGACTCGACTTTTTCCGAAAGACCGTAATAGGCTGAATTGACGATTTTCAGCAGTCTGGCGCTCAGGCTGGGGTCTTTGCTGACGATATCGGCGATATCCTTGCCAGAACATTTCGGGTTTTTTACAGCTTCATTGATTTCACTGAAAATAGTGGGAAGCGAGGGCAGTTTCAAATCGGTTGTCAGTAACTGCTTCACTTGAGCTGCAGATTGACTTTTGCTGCCGTCACTGCCCGGGGCCGGGCGGGCAGTGTCTCCGAAAATGTTTGGTGGTTCAAAACGGCCGTTCAGAAACCGTTCCATGCAGATATCATAAATGACGCGGATAACAGGGTTGTTCAAGTCATTCTGCTCAAACCAGGCCGCCATATGCTTTTCGGCAGCGTCTTGGTTTCGCACTGGCGGAGACTGTGGTTCTGATGAAAAGGCGGTGTCTTCATCCGTCACCAGGATTTCTGAGATCCCCCACATCTTTAGTATGCGGATCTCTTTGGGGGTCAGCCGGCAGTTTCCCGGCAAGAGGCGTCGCCCGTCCCGGTTGAGCACATCTTTTGCCAGAGTCATGCCCGGATGAATTTTGTCAACGCTGATCCGTTTCAACAGCCGGTCCTTTTTTGATTTTCGTTCAATACACCGGAATTATGCGTTAAATTTTGTGAAAAAGCAAAACAAATCCTTTGATTATACCTAATTCAATTCTAATCGAATTCGATTGAAAAATCATTGCAGCAAAAGATGATAGCTTTTATAGTGTCGGGGATGTCAACCTTTAATAAGGAAAATGAACATGGTAAAGCGGATTGCGGTTGTCTTACTTGCAGTGATGACAATATTAACAGGATGCATCAGTTCAACGTCCTCCCCTGAAATAAAACCGGTTTCTTTTGATTATCTGAAGGGAGATAAACAATGGGATGAAAAATATAAAGATGAGCCGTATGTTTTTCTTTTATCTGATAATCTCATGTCAGTCCAGAAAGACCTCACGTATACAGAGACCATCCATCTGGTCATCCGGATTCAGAAAGAAGAAGGGAAAAAAATGGGGGAGTTCCCTTTGCCGTATGACAGCAGCCGCCAGGAAATCAGGAATATCCGTGCGGTGAACATCACCCCGGACGGCGGAAAACATCCGTGTTCTCTGATTCATGACCTTCAGCCGTATGAAGGGTTTGCCACATATACAGACAGCAAGGTCAAAATCCTTTCCTTTCCAAATGTTGTTCTGGGCAGCATTCTGGATATCAAAGTCACACTGGTTCATAAACGGCCGGTTGTAAAAGGCCAGTTTTTTGAATATTTTTACCTGACAGCACCTTATCCGGTCAAACATGTGCGAAAAATACTCTCTGTTCCCAACGGACTGGACCTGCCGTTCAAATACCGCAATACAGACCAGCAGCCAATTGTCCGGCAGGCTGAAGAAAACACGATGTATACCTGGGAAGCATCGCTGAAGGAGAGGATAGAATTAGAAGAATATATGCCCCATCCGGATGATCTGGGAGAAAGAATATCTTTTTCAACCATTCAAACCTGGGAAGCGCTTTCAAGAGACTGTTATATTCTGTTTCAAGAGAGCATCAACCTGTCGGACAAACTGAAGAAAACGGTCACCCGGATCGTTTCAGATAAGCAGAGAACAGAGGATAAGATTCAGGCTATTCTGGAATATATCCACGACACATTCCGGTATGTTTCCCTGAATATTGATTTCCATAATTATCAGCCCCATGACACGGATAGGGTCCTATACAACAAATATGGCGACTGCAAAGATCAAACCGCCCTGGCCATGGCAATGCTCAAGGCAATCGATGTTGAATCCTTTCCTGTTCTGATGTCTACTGAACTTGATCTTGAATCAAGAGAAGGCCTGACACCCATGCTCAATTATTTTGATCATGCCATCCTTGCCATCCAGTTCAAAGGAAAACTGTATTTTACTGATGTCCTGTCCGGGGCATCTGAATTCCAAACCCTGTCCCAGAGACTGGCCAATACCAATGTGCTTATACTCAAGCCGGAGAACGGCGGCTTTGTCAAACTGGGCAGGGGCGCCGAAGAGATGCAGACCACCTCTTTTTTTCATTCTGTCCGGCTGGACAGACAGGGGTCTGCCACAGGAAAAGCCAAAATCACCCTTGATAACCAGACCAGTGAATTTTTCAGGAAAGGGCTCAAAGATATCTCGCCAAAAGAAAGAGAAAAGTGGCTGGCAGGATACTCAGCTCAGATTCTTCCAGGTGCAAAAATTTTATCTGCAGACATCAGTAACCTTGAAGATCGCTATACCAGCCTGAACCTGCTTTTTTCCTATACCCATGAAAAATGGGCAGAGTCTGTGGGTGATATGATGCTCTTTGGGGTCGGTGCTGTTGACAGGACAGGGTCTTTTACTGCACCTGAAAGGCATAATCCCATTGTTATCCGAAAAGGGAGCGGGCATGTGATCACCTGTGAGTATACCTTGCCGGACGGGTATGAGATTGCAAAAATGCCCAAAAATATTTCATTTCAAAAAGAATATGCTGACTTTAAACGGACATATACACGAAAGGCACCGAACCAGGTGGTTGAGAAAACCATTTTCAAGGATCGACCCTGCCGCCTGGAAGCTGAGAAATATGACGAGATCAAGGACTTTTTTGATACACTGCCCATTCTTACCAAGGACCGGATCGTGATACGCCGGAAAAATTAACCCAGGCAGC
>CAZLNA010000190.1:0-4870 GCA_964560485.1 uncultured Desulfobacula sp.
ATACCATTCTTGAAACCAATTACCGGACCCGGTCAGCTGAAATTGATATTATCGCAGCAATCGATACCTGGCTTTGCTTTATCGAAGTAAAAACCCGAAAAAGCCTGACCCGGGGACGGCCGTCTGAGTCCATCACACCAGCCAAACAGAGAAAAATTATCCAGGGTGCCATGGCCTACATCAAAAAAAAGGACGCATATGATTTAAAAGTCCGGTTTGATGTGGTGGAGGTGTTTGATCAGAACCCGGGTTTTAAATGCCATCTGATCCAGCATGCCTTTGATGCCGGGTGCCAATAAGGAGCTGCACGACAAAATGGATACCTGCCAGCCCGGAACCTTGTTTATCGTTGCCACCCCCATGGGCAATCTGGCCGATATGACCTACAGGGGGGTGGAGACCCTCAAACAGGTGAATCTGATTGCGGCCGAAGACACCCGTCATTCAGCTAAACTGCTGTCCCATTACGGGATTTCCACACCGCTTGTTTCCTGCCACGAGCACAACGAGGATGCGCAGACCACGCCATTGATTGACAAACTAAAACAGGGGAACAACATTGCCCTGATCTCGGATGCCGGCACGCCGTGCATCTCTGATCCCGGGTATTTACTGGTCAGCCGCGCTGCCAAAGAAGGGCTCCGGATCGTACCCATCCCCGGATGCTCCGCGGTAACCGCTGGATTAAGCGCATCCGGCCTTCCCACAGATGCGTTTCTTTTCCTTGGATTTCTTCCCAAAAAATCGAGCCGGATGCGTCAGGTATTAGAACTATATGCAAATGAAACCGCCACCCTGGTCATCTATGAGTCCCCCAAACGGATCACAAGGACGCTCAGAGAAGCGTCCGCTGTTCTGGGAGACCGGCAGTCATGCCTGGCCAGAGAACTGACCAAAATCCATGAAGAACTGATCCGGGGACCACTGACTGCCATTTTGAACGTCCTCGAGGCCAAAGCGCGGATCCGGGGCGAGATGGTACTGTTTGTCCATGGCAGCAAAAAAGAGAAACCCGGTTCAGGCCACGTCGACGACGACCGGCTTGAGGCCTTGATTCTCGAACGGCTGGCCGGATCAGATCCGCGCACAGCCGATCTGGCCCGGGCCATCAGCCAGGAACTCAATATCAAAAAAAAACAGGTCTATGACCGGATAGTGAAACTCAAATCCCGAACGAACTGACCTCTGCCTTCCCGCTGCATCCGCTCCCGATTCTCATCACGCACACGTTTCACCGGGTTAAATCTGTAAAAAATGTTAGGATTGTGTTAGAATGCTCGCCTGATACTTGAAAATAAAGCCAGAAACGTCTAAATAAAGCCACAAAAATTAGCGTTTTGTTAGCATTGTGTTTGACAAAAACCACCTGCCCGGATTGTTGGGACCGGGTGGATTGTGTACGTAAAACCAAAAAGTGAGAAAATATTATGGCTCTTGAACTCTGTTATGTGAGTGTCGGCATTCTGATCCTGTTTGCCGTGTTTGATCTGATTGTCGGTGTGACCAACGATGCGGTCAACTTCCTGAACTCTTCCATCGGCTCCAAGGCGGCCCCGTTCACTATCATCATGGTGATTGCCAGCTTGGGTATCCTGGCCGGGGTAACCTTTTCAGGCGGCATGATGGAAGTGGCACGAAAAGGGATCTTCCATCCGCAGTTCTTCACCATGCCGGAACTGCTGACCATCTTTCTGGCCGTCATGATCACGGATGTGCTGCTGCTCGATCTGTTCAATACTCACGGACTGCCGACCTCCACCACGGTATCCATCGTATTTGAACTGCTGGGGGCCGCGGTAGCCCTGTCAGTGATCAAAATCATGGCTGCGGCCGATTCTACCATGATGCTGTGGGACTATATCAATACGGCCAAGGCCATGGCCATTGTCGGGGGTATTCTATTGTCCATTGTCATTGCCTTTTTCTCAGGCGCCCTGATGCAGTTTCTGTCCCGATTGATATTTACCTTTGAATACGAGCCCAGAATAAAAAAATACGGGGCCCTCTGGGGCGGTGTGGCCATGACGGCCATCACCTTTTTTATCCTGCTCAAAGGGTCCAAAGGCGCCACCTTCATGGATGCGGCCACTGTCGCCTGGATAAAAACCCATTCCTGGACCATCATGGCAGTTATTTTTGCCATATCTGCTGTGATATTCCAGGTGATGATCTCCTTTTTCAAAATAAACATCTTCAAACCCATTGTTCTTGTGGGAACGTTTGCCCTGGCCATGGCGTTTGCGGCCAATGACCTGGTGAATTTCATCGGGGTGCCGCTGGCCGGCCTTAACAGTCTGCAAAGCGCCCTGGCATCATCGGAGCCGCTGACCGTCAGCATGGTCGCATTGAGCAAAAAAGTGCAGTCCCAGACCTCTATCATGCTCATTGCCGGGACTATCATGGTCATCACCCTCTGGATTTCCAAAAAAGCCAGAACCGTTACCGAAACGGAGATCAGTCTAGGCAAACAGGACGAGGGAACAGAAAAATTCGAATCGGTCTGGCTGTCCAGAAAAATTGTCAACCTGTTTGACTCCCTGTTCGGCATTGCCAACAATATCGCCCCACCCAGCGTCCGGGAAACCATTGCCCGACGCATGGCACCGGTGGCAGAAACAGCTGTGGCCCAGGCTGACAAACCCTCTTTTGACCTGGTCCGGGCATCGGTGAACCTCATGGTGGCCAGCGCCGTGGTCTCTTTTGCCACCAGCCTGAAACTGCCCCTGTCCACCACGTATGTCACCTTTATGGTGGCCATGGGAACCAGCTTCTCCGACCAGGCCTGGGGCAGAGAAAGTGCCGTATACCGGGTAACAGGTGTCCTGACCGTTATCGGCGGGTGGTTTATGACCGCATTGATCGCCTTTGTGGTTTCTTTTATTTTCGGGAATATCCTCTTCTACCTCCAGGTGCCGGGATTTATCCTTCTGGCCGCGTTTGCCGGCTTCATGATCTGGAGGAATCACAAAGACCATAAGGGAAAAGAAAAAGACAAGGAAGACCGGGCCATTTACAACCTCCACCAGGTGGATAACTTCCAGGAATCGGTTTCTGAAACCTTTGATCACCTGGCCCACCTGCTCAAAGAAATCCGGGAATCCCTGGACACCTCATTTGACGCCCTGTTTGCCGAAGATCTTCTGTCTTTGAGAAAAGAAAGAAACCGGGTCAAACACTTTCAAAAGAGTACCAATATTATTATTGCCAATATCTTCAAGGTGCTCCGCCTCCTGTCCAAGGAGGATGAAAAAATTTCTTACAATTATTACCAGATTATCCGCCGGCTCCAGAAATTTTCAGACGGCCACAGGGATACGGTCACCCGGTCGAGCATGCATGTCAGCAACCGCCATAAAGGGCTCCTCCCGGTTCAGATCGAGGAACTCAAAGAAATAAAAAAAGTATTTCTGGAGATTATTGAGCTGGTGGAAACCGCATTTAGAAACAAAGAAATCGTTGACTGCCAGGATGCGGTTGAAAAATTCCACTACCTGCGCGAGCTGGTGGATGATTTCAATGAGAACCAGATTCAGCGGATCCGGGATGACTCATCCAAAACCCGTCTGAGTATTCTGTTCTACGCAATCGGCGGGAACAGTGTCATGATGGCCAAACAGAACGTGAAGCTGCTTGATATTTTTAACGAGGCGTTTAAACTCAACCAGAAATGTTCATAAAATAAAACGGCTGTTCAGAACCTGTCAGGGTCCTGAACAGCCGTTTTTTAACTGCTCTAATCAATATTCAATTCAGGTTATACAGCGAATCCCTCGGGCATTGGCCCGTCATGTTCAACGGTAATCACCCCTCGTCGATTTCGTTCCGTATGATAAACAAAATCGGTTTTTTTTCTATCCTTGTCCATATACGTATCCATATCCACAATCTGGATCACACTCCTGCCGTAGATGAATACTTTTTTTGACCAGTAGTTTTTTAACAGTTCTTTATAAGTCATCAGGCCAACCTCCTTTTGATTAACCGTCACCGGCATCACATTGTACACAAAAAAGCCTTAAATCAAAGGTAAGCACATTTTCTGACAAATAAAGGGACGCTTATTTAACCGATTTAAGCAGAGACTTAACCTGCGTGACCCCTTCCACGGACCGGGCATGGGCAACGGATTTGTCTATTTCGGCCTGGCTTCCGACCAGACCCCAGAGCACCGTGATGCACTGCATGGTTTTAACGTCAATGTTGGTGGACCAGATTTCTTTATCACCGATCAGCTTGGCCTTGACCTTGGCTGTCAGTTCAAGATTTCTGCCGGGCCCGCAGGGGCTGTTCTTTTTTTCAGAAAGCAGATAGGAGGTGAAGGCGGTCACGCCTGACACACTCTTGGCCAGGGCAATTGCCCGGCTTTTCTGAGCAGCCGTTTCATACTCACCGATCAGATACACATGCCCTTTGTAACTGGACACACTGAAATCCAGAACGCCCACCAGTTCATCATCCGAAAATTTCTTTAACACGGCTGCCTTGATTTTGTGATCGGACGCAATGGTACTTACATTACGTTCATCCACGGCGGCCCCGTAAATCGTTCCGCAGCTTTGAAAAAGCGGGATAAAAGCAAGGACGATTAAAAGACAGATCAATCGCTTCATTTTTACGATCCTCCTGCATGATTTTAAGTAAGAAAACAGATGATTCAAGTCTACCGGATTCAGTTAAAAACACAAGCACAAAAAAAAGGCTGCTCCCGTCTTAAACGGAAGCAGCCCTTTTGACGAACTGAATATAATGAATTGCCGTTAAGACAATATCAATTACATCTTGGATCCTTCTGCATGAGACTGAAGCTTAACTTCGACTTTTTCTTTCAGACCCGCATAGTATTTTCTCAGGATAACCAGAACTTCTTCAC
>CAZLNA010000191.1:0-4840 GCA_964560485.1 uncultured Desulfobacula sp.
AAGCCCAGTCCAGACGGTTGATTTCCCTTCTCAAACCGTATGGCCTTCAGCCCGAATTCTGTCCTGAATTCGAAATCAACAAGCCTTTGCCCCCCGGCATTTTCTATTGCATTGCACACGTGTCCACCGGTTTCGTTATGCCGGAGGACAATCTTGCCATTGTTACCGAAAATGAAATTTTCGGGAAAAAAAGAATCCGGCGCCGGGCAACGGCCACTTCAAATTTAAAATCTTCATTTATTGCGCCTGAAGAACTGAAAAAAGGGGATATCGTGGTTCACGTGGAGCACGGTGTCGGACAGTATGAAGGACTGTGCAGCCTTTCTGTGAATGGGATCAGCCAGGATTTTATCCTCCTTTTATACCAGGATGAAGATCGTTTATATCTGCCGGTGGACCGGATTGAAATGATCGGGAAATATGTCGGTGTTGACGGATACACACCGGTCCTGGACAAAATCGGATCCAAATCATGGAACAAATCCAAGGCAAAAGCGAAAAAGGAAGTGGAAAAGCTGGCAGCCGACCTGCTTGATCTTTATGCCAAGCGAAGAGTCAGCAAAGGCTTCTCCTTCAGCCGGCCGGATAATGACTATAATGATTTTGAAGCCACTTTTCCTTATGAAGAGACCCGTGACCAGTTAAAAGCTATTGATGAAGTTCATCTTGACATGGAGGCAGCCACACCCATGGACCGGCTTGTCTGCGGAGATGTGGGATACGGAAAAACAGAGGTTGCCATCCGCGCGGCCTTTAAGGCCGTGAATGACGGAAAACAGGTGGCTGTTGTCGTGCCGACAACGATTCTGGCAGAACAACACCTCTCCACTTTCAGGGAGCGGTTTGTCAAATACCCGGTGAATATAGAGTGCCTGTCCCGGTTCAGAACCCGGAAAGAGCAGAATGATATTATCGCAAAAATTTCAAACGGGCTTGTGGATATCGCCATCGGCACCCACCGGCTGCTACAGGCTGATGTCGACTTCAAGGCCCTTGGATTACTGGTGATTGATGAAGAGCAGCGGTTCGGGGTAAAACACAAGGAAGCATTAAAGAAAAAACGCAGCACCGTGGATGTTCTTGCACTCACAGCCACACCGATTCCAAGGACGCTGCACCTCTCTTTGACCGGCATGCGGGATATCAGTGTGATCTCCACTCCGCCGGCAGACCGCCAGCCCATCATTTCATACATATCCGCCTATGAGGCAGCGATTGTAAAGGATGCGGTCCGGAAAGAACTGGCCAGAAAGGGTCAGGTCTTTTTTGTCCACAACAATATAAAGACCATATCAAAAATGTCAGAAGCCCTTGAGGACCTGGTCCCTGAAGCAAAAATCGGTATTGCACACGGCCGGTTATCTGAAACTGAGCTTGAGACCATCATGCTCAAATTTGTGATGCAGGAGATCAATCTCCTGGTCTGTACCACGATCATTGAGTCCGGGCTGGACATTCCATCTGCCAATACCATGATCATCAACAAAGCTGAGCGCTTCGGTCTTGCTCAGATCTACCAGCTCAGAGGCAGAATCGGCAGAGGTGATCATCAGGCCTATGCCTATCTTTTTGTTTCAGACGAAAACCGGCTGACCAAAGATGCCAAAAAACGGCTGGCTGCCCTGATGGAGCACAAAGACCTGGGATCAGGATTTCAGATTGCAATGAAAGATCTCCAGATCAGGGGTGCTGGAACTGCACTGGGGGCATCACAGTCAGGGCACATTGCAGCGGTCGGGTATAATATGTTTTTAAAGCTCCTTGATCAGGCGATCCGTGATTTGAACGGACAGGCAGCGGTTGAACCACTGGAGCCGGAAATCAATGCGGCAATGTCTGCCGGGTTTCCTGAAGATTATATTGAATCTGTGGAACAGCGATTAACCCTTTACCGCCGCCTGTCCAGATTGAGCCGGATGTCAGATATTTCAGATACGAAAAAAGAGTTAACCGACCGGTATGGTAAACTGCCCAGGGAAGCAGAAAACATGTTGTTAAAAATCATGCTCCGGGTCTATTGTATCAAAGCGGGCGTTAAACGAATTGATCTGAACCCGAATCTTGTGAAACTTGTTTTTTGCGATCAGCATATTGAGAAACCTTGGGAAGACATTTTAGTGCAGATAAAATCCCTTTATCCAGTGAGCACCAGGCAAAAATTGAATCTCAGCATTCAACTGGGGCACAAAAGAAAACATATCTCAAAAGCATTACTGGAAACCCGGGATATCTTAAAAACCATCGCATCCTGAGAATTTCAGCAGGCGCCGTAAGCTGTTTGAAATAAAAAACATTGTTTTTTTATATTTGCCTCTTTATCTTTTTTAAATTATTAATATAATAAGACAATCATATCGTTCGATCAGTCGTATCAGTATCGTTCAACCTCTCCTGAAAGGTGATAACATGATGGGTTTGGTCTCATACGATGCGTTTTTTCTTAAGCAGTTTATCCAGATCTTGAAACAGGAAATGATTCCGCTGGAAATCATTGATGTCAATGGTATCTGTCACTCTACAGGCTGCAAGCCTGCAGCCAGACATCAAATCCGCATCAAGGATAAAAAATTTTTCAAAGCGCTGGCATCGCCGGATGCGTTCCATCTCGGGGAAGCTTATGTAAACGGATATTTTGATATCAAAGGCAACATAAACGAGTTGTATGAGCTATTTTTTAAAAAGCTGCTGAAAACAGATCATAAAAAAAACCTGATCCGCAGGATAATTGAACCGTTTTTATCACCGGAAAGCGTTGAGAAAAAAAATATTTCCCACCATTATGACGTCCCGAGCCGTTTTTACAGACAATTTTTAGGCAGAACCATGGGCTATACCTGTGGATACTATTCAGCCATGGACACCTCAACGGACGATGCCCAGGAAATGAAGATGGATATTATCTGCAGAAAGCTCAGGCTTGAAAAAAATGACCGGCTGCTTGATATCGGCTGCGGATGGGGGAATTTTGCTGTTTATGCAGCAAAACACTACGATGCGCAGGTGATCGGGATTACATTGAGCCGGGAACAAAAAGCATATGCAGACCAGTGGGTCAACGTGGAAAATCTCAGTGAAAAAGTGCAGATTAAGAGACTCAATTACCGGCAGCTCAAGGGGCAGACCTTTGATAAGATCTCCTGTATCGGCATGTCTGAACACGTGGGCCGGAAGAACATGGCAGGCTTTTACAATATTGTGCATCAGGCTTTGAAAAAGGGTGGGCTGTTCATGCAGCACACCATAACAACGCACAAAAAATATAAAAAGGGGTATGTTAATCCGTTTATGGATAAATACATGTTCCCGGGCGGCCAGCTGATGTCAGAACATGAACTGATCGGGCTTGCGGGTACCAGTGGATTCGAGCTGCTGAGTGCTGAAAATTTCAGACCCCATTATGTCAGGACCCTGAATGACTGGATCAATCGCATGGAAAGCGCTCGCGGGCAGTTACTTGAGATTATACCGGAAAACGTTTTCCGGATATATCACATTTTTTTTATCGGTTCGATGATTGCGTTCAAACAAAAACAACTTGCTTTGTTTCAGAATCTGTTCCACAAACCCCATGAAGAATTATCTCAGACAGATCTTTTTTCCACACCGTACGCTGCTCATGAACTCAGCGCGAGCTGATATCGAGCGGTTTGAAAGGCGGATATTCACCAAGTCGAAACCGCTTGAACGCCTGTTGAGTTTCGGGTTTGACTTGATGTCTGCCAGACAGGCGGGCCTGCTTTACGGAACAGACCGGAGCGGCCGGATGTATCTTCCGCCTGCCCGGTGGGACAGAGGGGTCATGCATAAATTTGTCGGGAAAGGGCTTCAGGGCGCAGTGCTTAAGCACCTGGGCACACTGATCGTCAGAGCAAAAGGACTTTCGCCTGTCCACATGTATAAAGAATCCTATCTTGGTGAAAGAATGAATCAGGACGGCATTATTCCCTTTGTTCTCAGAAAACACCAGGATTTTTACCGGCAGGGAATAAAAATAATTATTATCAAAGATATTCCATTCATCGAGGACGAGTTGTGTGAACAGTTTTCCAAGGTTCATGTCTATTCATATGATGGCCGCCGGTTCAACTGTCTGGCAAATTTGAAAATCAACTCAACCATTGCCCGGCAATTCAAGGCTGAAAATTTCATTTCAGCCTATATCCCGGATTATGGGGCGATTGTGTTCAATACCATACCGTCACCACTCCTGGAAACTTCTGAAGCAGGAGAATTGAGCAGTAATCAACTCAAAATCAGGCTTGACTGCCTGATCTCAGCCATTGAAATGGCTTCCCTTGCAAATCTCGGTTATGCCAGAGGCAGACAGGCCGCTCACATCATCTGGCGAAAAGAAAAAAAATTAAGGGAAACAGCAAAAGCATTAGAGAATAAACAAAGTGAACTCGAAGCGCAGAAATCCTACCTGAGAGCCGTTGGGGCGGTGAATGCCAGGCAATTGAATATGCAGGCGGTGAACATCTCCGATGGCGTCTATGCATTCCTGGATATGGTGGGGTCGGCAACCATCAGAAAATCGTTTAACCCAAGAGATTATTTTTTTATCTTGAATCTGTGTCACCAGGTTGCTGCAGACAATGCCAATCAATATGCCTGCAGGGTGGACAACTTCATTGGAGACTCTGTTTTTTTGCAGAATATCAGTGTGTTTGACTCGGATCTGGAAAGTCCCTTTATGGGCCCTGACGAGCGGGCCATGTTGACCGTGATGGCCATTGCCGGTATTTTCAATGACCTTGAGCGGTTGAAATCCGGATGCCATCCCCTGGATAAGGATGGGCGAATGAAAGATTTAATCCAGCGCAGCGGTGTGGACCTCGAT
>CAZLNA010000192.1:0-4840 GCA_964560485.1 uncultured Desulfobacula sp.
CGTTTTATCAGAAAGCCGTTAAACTATCGTATGAGGTAACCCAGAAGCCGGACAGTGTGGGAGATGTGCTGGCAAGGGAATACGGCAGCACGCCCGATGCCGCACTCCAGCAGCTCGGGGAAACATCTAAAAAGGCCATCCTGCGCATGGCAGAGGTCTCCTACCAGGTCGAAATGGACCGGATCATCATGGAGGTCCCGACCCAGGAAGGGCGCAAGATGTTTCTCGACAAGCTGGCCAACGATTTTAAAGTAATTGCCGATGAGGGGGGCGAGTATTCCGATCTGTCGAGAACTGTTCTTGATGCTATTGCCAAGGTCCAGAAAGTGAACGATTCGGGCGGCATGGATGGTATGAAAAACCAGTGGACCACTCTCGACAAAATCCGTCATGATGAGTCGGGCATCACCAAACAGACGCTTGATTATCTCAAACAGACCGATCTGGGACGGAAGATGCTGGATAACGGCGGCCGGTTTCTCGAGTGGGGCTCCCAGAGTATCTATAAGAAAGCCACCGGTAAGTTTCGCAGTCAGACCGTTGATTATATCGGTGATGTTGTGGATTCCTATAACGCCAAAAGCATGCTCGTGGTAGATCTTGCCGGGTCGCTCTCCATGTGGGTTGAGGTGCTCAATGCCGTTCGCGGTGCAAAAAATGATGCAGAGCTGGCCTATGCCCTGGGACAGACCCTGGTGAACAATACCTTTTTCGGTATGATTCTGAGCACCGGTTATGCAGGGATTGTCCAGGGGGATAACGAGGCACTGGCCAAGGCCATCATGTATATGATCGTTCCCCAGGCAGCGCTTCCTGCCCTGGTGGCCTCTTTAGGCGAATCGGCCATCACGCTTGGATCACAGCTGGCGTTTGAAAGCCAGCTCGATGCGCTCTATCTGGTCAGCACCTGCGGCGGGGAAGGCACCATCACCGAGTTCTGGGACTCGGGTCAGTCGGATAAACATGCCGCCCTGCAACTGATCGATGATTTCCTGGCGCCGGGCGGATATGCCATGGCCGAAGACATGATCAGCAATGCCACCGACCGGGGTGAAGGGGTGAATGTTTTTATGAAAACCACGGTGGTCAAGGCCATGGAGTCGACCCTCATGAAAGGGAATCCCCTGCTTTTCCCCGAGGACGGACCGTTGATGGGTGCCTGCGCCGGGATTCGTAAAACAACCGAGGAAATTGATTATCTGGCCAAATCGTTTGGCTTTGAAATGCATTTTGAATGGGGTGTGAATGGTCCCTGGAATAACGGACTGGCACCGGGGCAGACCAAGGCGATCAATACCCTGATCGAACAGCGGGATGTTTTCCGTAAACAGGCCAGAAATGCCATGGCCGAAGCAATCGTCAGAACATTCAATGAGCGTTGCCGCGCAGAACAGCAACTGGCCAAGGGTCAGAGCGATGCCATGGCCCTGCTCGAACAGTGCCAGGCACTGTTTGAACGCCTGGGTATCGAAGAGAAAGGTATGAAGGCACTGAATGCGGAAGGCGCGCCTTACAATCTGATTACGGACTGGTGGACAGCCGATGAAGTCAAACAGCGCATCGCCATGATTGCCCTTCAGAAATACATGGATGCGTATAGAAGGATCGAAGAGATCCGGACTGCCGCAGAAAATTCAGCCGGACAGGTGTTGGGTGAGGGTAGAAAACTCAGGCCCAGGCCCCTGACCGGATCGCTCCCGCTGACCACGTCGCCGGAAAGGGATCTGACCATTTCACGGGAATATCTGAATGAGTTGAGTAAGACTGGTGAACGCAGTGTCAGGACACTGGAGGGTATCAAACAGGGAAAACTCAACAGTGAGTACGATCAGAATGCCTTGAGGACGCTTTACGCCTACCGGGCCCGGATGGTTTATTGGAATTCTTATAGAACAGGTGCCATTCTTGCAAAGGAACTGCACTGGAAATCGGAAATATTTGACCGCCTCAGTCTGGACGGTGAAATTGAAAAAGCCCGCCAGGAAAGAGAAATCCTCAAGGAAAAAGAGGCAACGCTTTTAGAAGACTTTCAAAAGCACTATACTCTTGACGGCCGACTCTCGTTGACGTTGACAGCACCGGAAACGGTTAAATCCGGTGAAAAGGCAACGCTTAAAGCCGTGGTCATGCTCGACAAGAACCCTGATATCCCGCCTGAGATCGAAGCCAAAATTTCGTACCAGTGGAAACAGGGCCGGGTGGACCTTGGCGGCCGCAGTGAATCGATTCGCACCTTTCGTCTGGAAACCAAAGGAGAGCAGACCTTTACCGTAGCGGTATACCGGACGGTTAAAAAGAAGGGTAAACGGGTACCGCTGATAGTGGATGAACAATCGGTCACCGTCAAGGTTCTCGAACCTGAAGTCCCTGTTGATGAAGAGAAAGAAGAGGGTGAAAAAGAAGGCCCGGCAGGGGAAACAGAAGACGAGGAAGATGCCCGGCTGGAACGAGAGGCTGAAGAAGAAGTCAGAAAACTTAACAAGGAGCAGGAACGGCTTCAGAAAGAGCGGGAAGAAAAAGAGATTGCGCGGGTAAAAGCAGAATCGGAAAAGTATGAGAAAGAACGGCTTGAATCTGAAAAGGCGGAACAGGAGCGTCTTGAAAAAGAAGCTGAGAAAGAAAAAAAAGAAGAACTGTTTTATCAGTTTGGAGCAACCGTCAATACGGCCTGGGATGCGGGCATCAGTGATTCCGGAAAATTCTGGGCAAAACGCCAAAAAGCAATTTATACCAACCCTCATAAACAATGCACCAAAGCATCTGCATGGGGAGAAGTCTGGGCCAGATTATCCGGTAACTGGAATGAAAAACCACTTGAAGAATACACAAAAGGGTTTAAATACACCCTGGATGATCACAAGGCCTGGGGGCGCAAAGCCAGTGTGATCGGATTTTCAATTGGTCCGTTTGCCGGTAAAATGGTCGATACGAAAATACGCTTTCGCAGGGGCAGTCATTCGATGATGGGTTATAACAGCTGCAGTGTTGAAGCGTATGGTCGCGGATTTGCGGTCAAAGGAAGACAGGTCATCGAGTTCGGGTATAATGTCGGCGGCAGTGGATGCTTCAATAATACAGACCGCCCGTTCCTGGAAGCCCAGGCTGCAGCGGCCCAGGCCGAGGCCAAGGCCATCCTTGCCAGTATAAAACTGGTAGAAGAGACCAAAATCGATGTGGTGCCTTACAAAGGGCCAAAGCTTGAGGGCTTTAAGCAGCCAAAGGTATCCCTTGCTCCGGATTCGGTCAAACCCTTGAAAATCGGTGAAGTGGCAGCAGTTACCGTCGAGGTGGCTGATGCAGAAGCCGAGGACAGCCCCTATACGTATAACTGGAGCGGCGATTTTACGGGCAAAGGTAAAAGCGTATCGATACAGGGCAAAGAGCCTGGTAAGTACAAAGTGTCGGTCTCGGTGGAAGGGGCCCGGTATCCGCTCGGTTCGGCATCTATGGAATATGAGGTCGAAGATTTTAAGGTATCCATTTCACGGGATGCCGGTTCAGACCCGGTGATTGTGGGCAGCCAGGTGGGATTGACGGCCACGCTTCTGTCCGGCGGGAAACCGGCTTCCGGATCGTATGTATATCGCTGGCAGCCCCACCCGGAGGTGACCTTCAGCGATATCGATTCTACAAAAAAATCGACCCGGGCCACATTCACACGACCGGAGACAAGCAAAGTCTGGGTGCAGGTGTTGAAAAAAGAAGGGGATTCACTATCCACGGTGGCTGAATCCGAACAGCTCACCATTGATGTGACAGCCCCATTGTTCAGGATGCGGTTTAAACCGGAAAATGAAAAGGCCCGTGTGGGCGAAAAGGTCGTTGCGACTATTGAAGCCAAACCGGCCGTCGATCCGAAACTGATCGATTTCAGGTGGCTCGAACCGTCAACATCCAACCGTCTTGAGCTGGAAAAGAACGGAAGCCGGATCGAGTTTACGGTCAGAAACACAAAGCCGATGAAGCTCTCCGCCCTGGCCCGGGTGCCCGGAACCGGGGATGAACTGGGTGAAGTCACCGGAACCTATACCGGCATGCCGTCGAGCATCAAGGCCTATATGGTTCAGCCGCCAAACCTTCCTCGTGTGTGGGACCCGAAAAAGGGCGGGCTGAAGACGCTCCAGCGAAATCAGCGTCTCGCCGGTGAACGGATTACTATAAAGGCTGAGTTTGAGGATGGCAAACCACCGACCGGCGTGCGATGGAAGTGGACGATCAACAACGGTACAACCATCAGTAATCCGAATTCCCAGACACCGACGGTTTCCCGCAGTGCACCGGGACAGATCGTTGCCACTGTGGTGGCCCATGACAAGAATAAAAACCGGCTTGGAGAGGCCCAGGTGGTTGTGTCAGTGATTGAGGACGTGCCCGTGCCTGCGGGGGTTAAAATTGATAAAACCACCGGATCAAGCCAGACGGGTGGGACGGGTCAGCAGGCCCCCAAACGCGTTGAGAGTAAAAACCCGGACGCCCGGAAAAATCTTGACCAGTCGAGTAAACTGGCCAAAAGGGGCAAATATGATGATGCGCTTGAAGCGGCTCGCAAAGCACAGCAGTCTGATCCGGATAACAAGGCCATTGCAGACGAAATCAATCGGATCGAGCAGGAAAAACAAGCTGTTGATAAGGGTCTGGACCAGGTGGCCGATCTGATCCGGCAGTCGGATTTCAAACGGGCTCAGGATACGCTTATTCCGCTCAAAAACAAGGCCTCCTATTATCCGCCGGTTCAACAGATGGATCAGACCCTGGGGCGTCAGTGGCAGGCCCATATTGCCAGGGTCAACGCTGCCATTGGCGGGGTCAAGGTTCAAACAGAACGGCATGATTATGAAGA
>CAZLNA010000193.1:0-4816 GCA_964560485.1 uncultured Desulfobacula sp.
GGACAGGTGGACATGCACAGTCCACAGCCCTGACAGAGTGCCGGGTCTGTAACGATCTTCGTTTTAATAGACTGGTCCGGCCGCCGGGCCTGGACAATGGAGATAGCATGAAAAGGGCAGACATCGACACAGAGGGCACAGCCGTCGCAGCGGTTTGTGACAAAGGATTTGATGGCCTCAGATTTTATTTCGTCATTCAGGAGCATGGAGGCGACCCTGAAGGCAGCAGCTCTGGCTTCCTCAACAGATTCATCCACCGGCTTTGGATAATTACAGATCCCGGCCAGATAGAGCCCGGCCACTGACAAATCAACCGGTTTGAGCTTTGGATGGGCGCCATTAAAAAAACCGTCTGAATTCACGTTGAATTTAAAGAAATCCGCCAGATACTGGTTGGCATTCGCCACCACGCCAGAGGCAAGGGAAAGATAATCTGTCGAGATCCGGACCGGTCTGCGGGAGATCGGGTCAAAGAGCTCCACGCATAAATGCTGGCCTTTCTTTGAAACCACGGGTTTGCGTTTCGGTTCGTAGCGGATGAACAGGACCCCGAGTTCACGGGCGTCCTTGTAGCGCTCTTCCCATTCTCCGTATGTCCGCATGTCCCGGTAAAGGATGAAGACTTTCAAGCGCGGGTTGATCTGTTTGAGGGCAATGGCAGACTTGACCGAATGGATGCAGCAGATCCTGCTGCAATAGGGGCGTTCTGGTTCTCTTGAGCCCACACACTGGATAAAAACAACCGACTTGGCCTGTTTGACCTTTTCCGGGTGAAAGAGGATATGGTTGTCAAACTCAAGCTGGGTCATGACATGGGGGTCCTGGCCGTAAAGGTATTCTTCAGGCTGGGCTTCAATGCCGCCGGTGGCCATGATCGCCGCTCCAAAGGAAATTCTTTCACTCCGCCCGTCAGCCAGCAGGGTCCCTGAAAAATTCCCCACTGAACCGGTTACAGATGTCAGGGTGGTGTTTTTATAAATCGACAAGCGCTCGTCCGATTCCGCCTGCTGGATCAGCGTGTCGAGCTGGGACGGAATGTCCTCGCCTTTAAAACTGCTGGACAGTTTACGCCCGTTTCCGCCAAGGCGCTGTTTTTTTTCTATCAGAATGGTTTTGACGCCCATCCGGGAAAGGGTCAGGGCGCTTTCAAGTCCGACAATGCCGCCGCCGACAACCAGGGCGGTCTGATTGACTTTGATCCGGTCCTGCCTGAGCGGATAATTGTGCACCACCTTGGCAATGGCCATTCGAACCTGATCTTTGGCTTTCTGCGTAGCGCTTTTGGAATCTTTCTGATGGACCCATGAGTTCTGGTTCCGGATATTGGCCATTTCCACCATGAATCCATTGAGTTCGGCATTTTTCAAGGTTTCCTGGAAAAGCGGCTCATGGGTCCGCGGTGTGCAGGCGGCAATCACAATGCGGTTCAGGTTGAATTCCTTTATTTTTTCCGTAATACTTTCCTGGGCATCTGCAGAGCATGAAAAGAGATTGTTTTCAACATAGTCCACATGCTTGAGCCTGGCTGCATACGCCACGACCTGGTCCACATCAATGGTGCCTGCAATATTGATCCCGCATGAACAGACAAAAACCCCCACAGACGGCGGCGCATTGACGATATTGCGCTCCTCCGGATAGTTTTTGGTCTGGGTGAGGGTTCCCCTTTTTCCGGTCAGCAGGGTTGCGGCCGAAGCTGCTGCCGCACTCGACTGTACCACAGACCGGGAGATGGTTTTAGGCATCTGGAAGGCACCCGCTACATAGACCCCTTTGCGTGTGCTTTCCACCGGTTCAAAGCAGGAGGTGCTGGCAAAAAGGTGTTTGTCCAGTTCGATATCAAAGAGCTCCGACAGCTTCTGGGCATCTTCAGGCGCATTAAACCCCACTGAGAGAACGACCATATCAAATGATTCATGGATGGATTCCCCCTGTTCCGTCATATACCGCATGCTGACGCCGGTGCCGTTTTTCCCGGGTTCCATGGTGTGCGGCAGTGCACGGATAAATTGAATCCCTTCTGATTTGGCGCACTCAAAGTATTTTTCAGATTCTTTACCCTGGCTTCGTAAGTCAGTAAAAAAGATTTTTCTTTCAATGTTTTTGTCTGCAGTGTGTTCAACTGAGACCATGGACTGTTTTACAGAAGCCAGGCAGCAGATATTGGAACAATACGAGTTCCCGCAGTTGTTCTGGTTTCGAGATCCCACACACTGGAGCCATGCGATTTTTCTCGGCTCTGTATCGTCCGACGGCCTGAGCAGGCGGCCTTTGTTCGGCCCGCTGATGGACAGCATGCGTTCATACTCAATACTGGTGACCACATCATTGATATGGTAACCGAAAAAATCATGGCTGGCCGGGTTAAAGGTCTTAAACCCCGGTGCGAGGATAACCGCGCCCACCTCAATGTCGTGGGTCTGTTCGACCTGGTTGAAATTGATGGCACCGGTGGGGCAGAATTTTTCACAGGCCCTGCATTTCCTTAATGAAAAATAGATACAGGACTGTGGATCAATGGCATATTTCAGTGGTACGGACTGGTCGTACTTGATGTTAACCGCTTTCTGGCTGCTGATACCGAAGTTAAAATTGTCCTTGATGCTGATGGGACATTTTTCAGAGCACATACCACATGCAATGCATTTGTCTTCGTCAATGTAGCGGGGTTTCTGGCTGACCTTTACCGTGAACAGGCCGGCACCGCCTTTGACGCCGATCACCTCCGAGAGTGTCAGAAGTTCAATGTTCAGATGCCGGCTGCATTCCACCAGTTTGGGCAGCACAATACAGGATGCGCAGTCATTGGTGGGGAAGGTCCTGTCCAGCTGAGGCATGACACCACCGATGCCCGGGGTTTTTTCTATGATATAGACAAAAAATCCGGCATCGGCCAGCTCCAGGGCCGCCTGGATACCGGCAATCCCGCCGCCTACCACCATGACAGCGCCGACCCATTTGTCCTCAGGAATAGCGATGTCTGTTTTCTTCTGTCTGGCAGCAGTTGAAGGGAGAGTTTCCGGTTCGGTCCGGCTGAAAGGCGCCACCGGCGTTTCCTGGACCTGGGTTTCAGAAATTACCAGGTCCATGGTCTGTTTGGGAATATTTTTTTCCTCGCAGAACCGGATGAATTCCTTAATTGAAATGGTATACCGCTTGGCTGTGGATGGGGATGCCTGGAGTTTGCCGCTGTTGATCCAGTTCGTGACGGTATTCCTGTGCACATTCAGATATTTGGAAACCGTCCCGACTTTGAATAATAGCATGATTTGATTGTAACTCCTGAAAGCCTTATTAAAACAGATATTTTATAATAGGGACCCGTATTGCGTCAATGTTAAAATCCAGGGTTTTGTTCAGTTCGCCTTGAGACATGAGGACATCTGACTATATGGCTGATCATCCTGGAAGTCCAGGTATTCCGTATAAAAATTGAGAATAGTTTCACGCAGCAGCCCGGGGTATGGTCATTACATGTCAGCCAGGTAGGGCTCGAGCAATGCCTCTTCGTTAGGCCGGATCGGCCGCCAGTCAATGGTAAACGAGGTCAGCGCAAGCGAGGTGGGGTCCGGTTCCAGACGGGTGGCCCGGATGGTGTCGTCCACTTCAACCCAGAGTGTCTGCTTCATATCGATATTGTATTTTTCGGATATGATCATGGCAAAGGTATGGATATAATTCCTCAGCGAGGTGTTCACCCCGGTATTCATCTTGGCATTTTTCAAGATAACGGCTGTGGGAACCAGGTAGGTGACATCCGGTTTGTCAGATGCGAGCTTCACGATCTTAACGTGATAGGAGCCCGGCCACCAGGCAATGGGTTTTTCTCCATCATGGCTTTTGCCGTCCCATTGATAGATGAAGTCGTGGATAACCATCACATCCCTCCTTTTATCCTAGTCAGTTGAAAGTATTTTCCTGCAGGCGGCTGCCAGATCTTCCGGGTAAAGTCCGCTGATCCACCGGTGCTGAGCCTCTGAAAATGTCGGGGACGCATAGGGCAGCCTGGGGATGAATGAATAGATCAGGTGCTGCCCATTGGCCATACGGTTGAGCCGGCTCGAAAATTCAATCGATGTGATCAGCCGGGCGCCCAGTTTGTCAAGGGTGCGCACTGCTGTGAGAATGCCTTTGTCAATGGCTTTGCGCATCCGGGTATCTGCCATGAAGATGTTGCCGCAGGCTTTTTTGGGTATGAGCTGGAGCTCAAATTCACAGACCTGGGCCTTGGGAACAAAAAGGATCACATCTTCGTTTTCACTGATAATAAGGGAGGTCGGCCCCTCTGGATTGCCATCGGTCCTTGTGTTCTGGCAGATGGCAGACAGATAGCAATCAAAAAAGGCCCTGTTGTTTTCTGCCTGGAACCGGCGGATAAAATCAGCAACCAGGTCTCCGCAGGAAAAGGCAGGAACCTGACCGCCCTCCGTGGTCGGGATAAGATCCGGAATCATGGCGTTCTGCTGGTGGATCATCTGGTGAGAGGCATGAAGCCTGTGGCTGGAGGAAGCCGCATAACCAAAGCCGAAATTCCACCCCCATAGGGTTGCATTAAATTCCAGAGGTGTTTCAGAATCACCCTGAATGCGATCCATAATCTGCTTGCGCACCGACTCCAGTTTATCCGGGGTCAGGGCCTTTCGTTCCCCGGGCAGGGGAATGTCAAGAGCCTGGGCAACCCGTGCATAGGCCCGCTGATAATAGAGGTGACGAAGCCCGGTCATATCTTCGGTGCTTAACTCCGACACCTTGTAGCGAATGCTGTCATTGGCCATATTGGCGGCAAAATGGCCCCAGGGGATATATGAATTGCGCC
>CAZLNA010000194.1:0-4815 GCA_964560485.1 uncultured Desulfobacula sp.
CTGCCGTCTTCGCCCAGGTCAGGGTAAAAATCAGTGGCGGCAAAACGCTCTTTTTCCTGGTCAGACCGGTTGTACTTCATGCCATAGTGCTCAATAATGGTATCTTCGCTCGACTGGTCGATGATCAGGTCTGCCATCACCGGACGGTGGTTCTTATAAAAGGCTTTCCACTGGTCCTTGCTGCCCACCATTTCTTCGGCATCCAGGCCGGTCAGTTCTTCAAGCGCCTGGTTGAAATGGGTGATGGTATGGGTTTTGTCCAAGACAAAAAGAGGGATCGGTGCCTTGTGAAGGATATTGCGCAATAACCGGTTTTCTTTTTCCAATTGTCGGAGTTTTTCTTCAAAAGCGGCAAATTCATTTCTATTCTCAGTCATGAAGCAATCCCAAAAGGCTTTACAAGTTGAGCAGACCTAAAGTATAACCGGTAATACCATTGTACTTTAAATCTTCTTGCCATTGTGCGGTCGATTTGTAACAATTAATCACAATATATAGAAATCTTGACTGCAATTGCAAGGATTTTAACGATAGAGCAAGAAGATGCCAGACGCCCCCATTAAGATTGAACTCATGGTCCATGACCTCAAGGTTCCGGTTTCTGTTATTGACGCAGGTGCAAAATCTCTTTTGAACCGTCAGGACACCTATGGCCCGCTGACTGAAAAACAGCAGAAAGTCCTCAAGAGGATCATCCGCAACACGCTGAGCACCCAGCGGCTGGTCAATGATATCCTGGAGCTGGGCCGGTCCCGCGAAGGGGTGATGTCATGCGACATGTTTACCGTGTCCTCCCTGGTTTCCACGGTTCTGGTGGAGGTGTTTGATCTCTATGACCCGGGCCTGGCCGATTCAATCCGGCAGACCGAGACCTATGATGCGCTTTGCGAAACCGTGGATCAAAAAGGGGTTAAACTCGATTTCAACCGCGACACATGGGAGCGTTCGGTTTGTCTTGACCTGGCAAAGGTCAGACAGATCCTGCGCAACCTGGTGACCAATGCGGTAAAATACCGGTCGAGTTTTGTGGAAATATCCGGGAATGTGGATGCCTCCCGTCTGGTCCTGATTGTCAGGGATGATGGAAAAGGCATTCCCAAAGCAGATCACCAGAAAATCTTTGATACCTACTTTTCCGGCAACAAAAGTATGGATGCCACAATAGAGAGCCACGGGCTCGGCCTGGCAGGGGTGATGGTACTGCTCAAGGATATGGGCGGTCAGTTGAATCTGGTGTCTGAAGACGGAGACGGTGCCCGGTTTATTGTAAGGATTCCCCTGTCACAGGCAGGCTGAGCCGGGTTTATTCCATTTTCTGGATATCGTCCCGGCTTGACAGCTGCTTGTTATCAAATTCTTCCCAGAAATCTTTATCCTTTTTGCGCCAGCCGTCCCCGAAAAGCCGGTCAAAGACAGGTTTGAGAAGGGAAAACCATTTCAAATGGACCTTTCTGCCTTTTTTTTTAGCATTCAGCAGATCTGAAAGATAGAGGGGCAGATCCGCCAGCATGTCCTTGGGCACAAAGGCATCCGCCTGTTCTTCCAGAGATTTGATCAGATGATCCGGCGTCAGCGCATGGGCTGTGAACATGATAGAGAGGATGCCCGCTTTTTTGGTGACAGCCAGCAGGTTGTATCCGTCTACCCCCATGATGTCGAGGATGGCGGCATCATAGGTATGGTGCCTGAGCAGGTCAATGGCCTCATCAAAGGTCTGGGCCGTGTCCACCTGGCAGTCGGGCAGGAGCTCCTCAATGGTTTCCAGGATGTCGGGCTCGTCATCCACCACCAGAATCTTTTTGTCGTCCAGAATGCCTTGTGTATTCATTTTTCCCTCCGGCTTGAATATACCGCCCTTTCAACCGGGACTGCTTCTATTTTATTGAAACCGGCCCAATAATTCAATCGTATAATCAATATCAAAGTCACTGTGGGCTGCGTTGATCTGGAACCGGATGGTCTCATCACCGGACGGGACCACCGGAAATGTCAGGCCCACGGCCAGAACACCGTTTTCAAACAGGTAATCCACCATGGCATGGGTTCTGGGTGTTTCCCTGACCAGGAGGGGGACGACAGGGTGGGGCCCGTCAATGGTTTCCAGGTTGAGATCTTTCAACCCCTGCCTGAAACGGGCAGTCCGCTGCCTGAGCATGTTCAGGCGGTCACGCCCCTCTTTGCTGTCGCACAAGTCTATAGCGGCGGCCGCTGCCGAACAGTCGGCCACGCTGAGCGGGTTCGTGTAGATATAGGTGTCTGCCTTCTGCCGGATCGTTTCCACGATGGTGCTGGATGCTGCGATGAACCCGCCGTTGACCCCAAAGGCTTTGCCAAAGGTGCCCACAACAATATCGGGCCAGGCATTGCAATGTTCGGGCGTCCCCCGGCCGGTATCCCCGTATGCGCCGATCCCGTGGGAATCATCCACCACTGTTATCACGCCGTCCTTGAAACGGTCTTCGTATTCTTTTGTCACTGAAATGATCTGGTCAATGGGGGCAAAATCGCCCCGCATGGAAAAAATGCCGTCAAAGACCACCACCACCCGTTCCATGTCCGGGCTCACCGCATCGAGGCAGCGTCTTAAATCCTCCATGTCATTGTGTTTAAAGATCCCTTTGTTGGGGCTGGGAATATTGGAGATCCGCATGGCACGGATAATCGAGTTATGGTTGAGCTGATCCCCGATCCAGTGGGTTTTTTTATTGGAAATGGCCAGGGCCAGCCCGCAGTTGGAGGTATATGCGGAGTTGAATATTTTAGCTGCCGGTTTGTCTAAAAAACGGGCAATGCAGTTTTCCAGCCGGTGATGGTGGGAAAAGGTGCCGTCGATGAACCGGACCGCTCCGGGGCCGACCCCGAATTCATGGGTGGCCTCATCTGCCGCTTCAATCAATGCCGGATGGCTGGAAAGGGAAAGATAGGAATTGGAATTCAAGCGGATGAATTCCTTGCTGCTGCCTGCCAGGGTATAGCGGGGCCCTTTTTCCCCCATGGGCGGGATATACCCGTTAATCACCCGTTCCGGGGGTTTGGCCCTGCCCTCTGTTTTAAGGGCGTCCAGTTCGATGTTCAGGGCGGTGTCAAGTCTGTCTGTACTCATATCATGTCTCCAGGTTGGTTTTAAGGCCGCGGTCTATTCCCAGTCAAGGATGACTTTTCCGGAGTTTCCCGACCGCATGGCCTCAAACCCTTTTTCAAATTCAGTATAATGAAATTTATGGGTGATCAGATTGGAAATATCGAGGCCGCTCTGGATCATGCTGGTCATCTTATACCAGGTCTCATACATCTCCCGGCCGTAAATGCCTTTGATGGTCAGCATATTGAAAACCACCTTGTTCCAGTCTATCTGTGTCTTGTCCGGCATGATGCCGAGCATGGCTATTTTTCCGCCATGGCACATATTGTTCAGGATGGTGCCAAGGGCGGCCGGATTGCCGGACATTTCCATGGCCACGTCAAATCCTTCTTTCATGTCCAGCGTTTTCTGGGCGTCTTCAACGCTCTGCCGGGTGACGTCCAAAGCCAGGGTTGCCCCCGCTTTTCTGGCCAGTTCAAGCCGGTAGGGGTTAATGTCCGTGACCACCACATGGCGCGCACCTGCATGCTTTGAAATGGCGGCAGCCATGCAGCCGATGGGCCCGGCGCCGGTGATCAGGACATCTTCTCCCAGGATGTCAAAAGAGAGTGCGGTATGGGTGGCATTGCCCAGAGGGTCAAAGCAGGCCAGGATATCCAGCGGGATCTGGTCATCACAATACCAGACATTGGTGACCGGAATGGCGAGGTATTCCGCATAGGCCCCTTCCCGGTTTACGCCCACCCCCCGGGTATCCATGCAGAGGTGTCGGCGGCCGGCCAGGCAGTTCCGGCACTGGCCGCAGACCAGGTGACCTTCCCCTGAGACCAGGTCGCCGGGTTTGAAATCAAAGACATGGGAGCCAACCTTTTCGATCCGTCCCACAAATTCGTGTCCGATGTGCATGGGGACGGGAATGGTGCTCTGCGCCCATTCATCCCAGTTGTATATATGAACGTCAGTTCCGCAGATGGCGGTCTTCACGATTTTGATCAACACTTCGTTATGAGTGATCTCAGGGACCGGCACATCCATGAGCCGTAATCCTTGTTTCGCTTCTGCTTTAACCAGTGCTTTCATGGTTTTCATATCCGGTTCCTTAATTGCGCGACAGGGGGTGGAATTCAATTATCGGGTTGAGTATAGCATTCCTTTGGGGCAAACACCATCTGCTCGTGTGCAAAAAGAGAATGCCCCGGTCGTGTCAGGCGACACTGACCCGGTTCCGGCCGGATTCCTTGGAGATGTAAAGGGCCTGGTCTGCACGGTTGATAAAGGCGTCCATCTTTTCTTTGCCGTTGAAGCGGGCCACGCCAAAGCTGCAGGTCACACTGTCCGGGATGGTGAACCGGTGGTTTTCAAAAAGTATTTTCAGTTTTTCTGCCGTGCTCCGGGCCACGGGCTTGTCTGCTTCCGGCAGCAGGAGGACAAATTCTTCACCGCCCCACCGGGCCAGGATATCTGAAGATCTGATATTTTCAAGGCAGAGGGCTGAAATATCCCTGAGCACATGGTCCCCCTCGATATGGCCGTGGGTGTCATTGATGTGCTTGAAATGGTCAATGTCAAACATGATCAGGCAGAGATCGCTTCTGTACCGGCGGGCCCTTGCCATTTCCTGGCTGAGCCGGATGTTGAAAAAAGCCCGGTTGTGGATGTTGGTCAGCGGATCTGTGGTCGCCTGGATTTCAAGGGCTTTGTTCAGTTTTGCCAGTTTTTGTTGCCGGCGGTCC
>CAZLNA010000195.1:0-4815 GCA_964560485.1 uncultured Desulfobacula sp.
GGGCGGCACTGACCTCTATCAGGGACAGGGATTATCTTCAGGCGGACAGCAGACCGGTCAGGGAGAAAATACTTGAACCGCTTTTATCGCACCAGGTGGATGCTCAGATTGATACCATCATCATGGTCACCTCTGCCAGGTATTTCAACTATGTTTTTAATCCGGTCAGTTTCCACTATTGTTTTTCAAAAGACCGAAAGCTGGCTGCCATTGTTGCAGAAGTAAACAACACGTTTGGCGAACGTCACCCGTATGTGCTGACAAACAATACGTCTGGCAGCGGTGACTGGTTTGCAGCATTTGAGGCACCCAAACAATTCCATGTGTCACCGTTCAACACGGTTGAGGGCACCTATTATTTTTATTTTACAGACCTTGGGCCGTGTCTTAAGATCAGGATCGAGCTGGTCAAAGAGGGCAGAAAAATCATGGCCGCAGAATTGAGCGGAAGCGGCAGTCCCCTGACACGGGCCAACCATATTAAAACCATGCTCAAATATCCGCTGGCCCCTCATTTGAGCATTCCCAGGATCTATGCCCATGCGTTCAAGCTGTTTTTCAGAAAAAAACTGGCCTATCACCCGAAACCTGTTCCGCAAAGCAAGATAACAATGAAAAAGCAGCGCCCCGGTTTTGTTGAAGCATTATGCATGCGCCTGGTTTTCATTGCCTTTAAACAGATCCGCACCGGTTGTCTAATCCTTGTTCTGCCAGACGGCCGAAGCCGGCGGTTTGGCGATTGCAAGGCAGCCAAGCCGGCAAAGATAGAGATCAAGGCGTACCAGTTTTTCCCCAGAGTGATATTTGAGGGAGAAATCGGATTCGGAGAGGCCTTTATGGATGCCTTATGGGAGGCACCAGATCTGGTTGCGCTTTCAACGCTGCTGATCGAAAATCAGGATGCGCTTTCAAAAGGCAGGGGGCTGCTGTCATATCTCAAACGGACAAAAGAGAGAATCGCTCACGAGCAACGGCGAAATACGATTAAAAATACCCCGAAAAATATTCAGGCCCACTATGATTTGAGCAATGCGTTTTATGAACGCTTCCTGGACCAGCAGATGCTGTATTCCTGCGGGATATTTAAAAATGAAACAGACAGCCTTGAAAAAGCCCAGGAAGAAAAAATGATGCGTATCCTGACCCAGGCCGATATACAGGCGCATCACCATATTCTTGAGATCGGCTGCGGCTGGGGTGGGTTTGCAGTTTTTGCCGCAAAGCAGACCGGGTGCCGGGTGACCGGTATCACTGTGTCCAAAGCACAGTATGAACGGGCCTGCCAGCGGGTGAAAGAAGCAGGGCTTGAAGACCGGATCACCATTTTACTCCAGGACTACCGGCATACCACAGGGGAATTCGACCGGATCGTTTCCATTGAAATGATTGAAGCGGTCGGACCCCAGTTTTTCAGCGTCTATTTCAAACAGGGCCAGGCACTATTAAAACCCGGCGGTATCATGGTGTTTCAGGCGATTATCATTGCGGACGACCGGTATGAAAATTACTGCCGGGAAACCGACTGGATCCAGAAACATATTTTTCCGGGCGGCCATCTGCCCAGCCTGGGCATCCTGGAACAGACCGTGGAAGGCTGCACAGACTTTAAAATATCTGATGTTTTTCACATGGGCCCGCATTACGCCACAACGCTGGCACACTGGCAAAAGCGTTTCCTGGCTGAAAAAAAAGAGGTTTCTCAGATGGGATTTGATGATATTTTCTGTAGAAAGTGGATCTACTATTTTTCAGTGTGCGAGGCAGGTTTCCGTGTCGGCAGGATTGATGACATCCAGGTGACCCTGACCCTATAAAAAAGGCCGTCAGCCATTCAGGCGCTTTAGAAGGCCGTGTTTGTCAGGAAATCGTGCAGTGATCGCTCAACGCGTTTAACTCTTTCCATAGTTTCTCTCTTTCCTGCTCAGACTCACCAGTGCCCGGCAGAAGCACGGTCTCACGGGGACGGCGGTCAAGCCAGAAAAGGCCTGATGACTGGACCGCTTTTTGGGCGGATGCCAGCCAGACAATGGTATCTGCCCCCTGTTCAGGCGTTCTTAAAATGTTTCTGACCCGCTCTGTGAATCCGGGCAGGGAGCGCTGGATACCCGGTGTATCTACCCAGCCGGGGTGCATGGCGTGGACAACGATCCGGTCTGACCTGAATTTTTCAGCCCAGAGCCGGGTGAGGATGACAACCCCCCGTTTGGCTCGGGCATAGGCTTTGGCGCCATTATAGGTGCCCAGGCGGTTCTCCAGGTCGGTAACATCGATTTTCTGGGTATACATGCCGCCTGAGGAGACATTAATCACCCTGGCCTGCGCGGAGGCGGCAAGCGCATCTTTGAGCAGCATGGTCAGGTAAAAAACGCCGAGCAGATCGGTTGCAAAGGTCTGTTCAAATCCTTCAGACGTCTCCAGCCGTTCATTGAACAGTGCACCGGCATTGTTGATCAGAACATCGATGGAGGCGGTTTTTTCTCTCACTTTCTCTGCCACACGGCTGATGTCACTCATCAGGCTCAGGTCTGCAACCAGAAAATCAACACTCGGATTGCCGGTCTTTTCAATGATCTCTTTGCACACCTGTTCCGCCTTCCGGCGGTTCCTGGCAATAATGGTCAAACCGGCCTTTTTTTCTGCAAGACTGAACGCCGCTGCTCTTCCGATTCCTGATGTGCCACCGGTCAGGATCACTGTTTTGCCGGTCATGATCTCCCCAGGCTCAGACCAGAAACGCTGGCTGATCTCATACCCATACCGGCTGAACATCAGCATGCCGGGAAGAACGGCATGGTCAGCCAGGTAATCAAAAAGGCTGGTGCCGGAAGCAAACCGTTTTTTTTCAGAGGGTGGGCCGGATCTGCTGTTAAGGGCTGCTTCAAGGCCCTGCATGGATTTTTTACCGGATCTTTTCAACAACGGGGCCAGAAAGGGTTCAAAAAAACGCTTTCCTCCGGAAAACCGGATGTCAGCCTGGTAATGAATCTGAGTTCCTGTGCCGGACTGATTGAATTCAATGGTATCTGTTGCAGAAAATGAGCGGCCTTCTCCTGTCAGCACCACTTTTGAAAACGGTTTATACTCTTTGACGACATACCGCATTGATGGGCGGGAAAGGCCGAACCTGAGTGTCAGATCATAGGTTGATCCGGAAGTGACAGGCCCAGGCCGGGTGCTGACGGACGAAACAACGCCCGGGTCCCATTCCTGGATATGGGCAAAATCACTCACATAGGCAAAAACCTTTTCCAGCGGCTGTGCGACATGGATGGTTTCATCGAGCTGTATCATGGTTCTCCTCCAGCATCAGACTGTCAATGTCTGGATGTTCTCCGGCTTTTTTTGCAGAAAAAAAGTAGCGGACAGCCCCTTTGGTGTCGATCACCACTGCGCCGCCAAGCTGGAGTGTACTTCCCTGTACGGCTCCCTGGCGATGACCCTGCTTAAATGCGGTCATTGCATTGGCAAGAGCAGTGATGCTTAAAATGCCGTTTAAACCATTTTCAAAACCAAGCAAAGAAAATGCAGCCAGGGAAGGATCTGAATAGAGCAGACCGTTATACCCTGTTTTCCGGCGAAATTGGGGAAAATGCGCGGGCTCGCCAGAACCGATAACCGCAAGGTTCAGATTTTTTTCACAGAACCGGTCCGCGTGCCGGGCCAGGTCAGCTACCTGCTGACGGCAGAAGACTCAGCCAAAATGCCGGACAAAGACCAGGACAGCTGTTTTTTCCCGCCAGAGTGCTGACATCCGGACAGGCTCATGCGCTTCATTCAGCACGAGAATTTCGCCCAGATGCTTTGTGGAGATCTCTTTTGGTTTCATCATTATTCTTCTGCCTCATCGTCGCTGCCGATCAGGGGCAGCTCCTGGTCGAGTTCAAAGAACACAAGAAACCGGTCTTCGTCCGGGGTTTCATCATATTTTCGCCGTTGAAGCGTTTGGATCTGCGCTGCATTCTTTTCTTCTGAGACTTTGGTCAGCATCAGCCGCTTTCCCTTGTATCCCGGGCCTTCTTCTACGAAAAGGTAGGCAGCCCTGGGATTTGACTGAAGGTTCTTATGCGACAGCCGGTCGCGCATGATAAAGGCCAGTTTGTTGTCTATAAAATGAGGGCGCGAATAAATGGCTGAATTCACAGTGCCGTCTGCATCTGCAGTTGATAGGACCCCTTTTCCTTTGGTAGATTTAAAATACGTTTCCAGTTCCATATGTTATATCCTTTCGATTTTTTGATCATTTTTTTTATCAAAAACCTGATTGTTTCAAATCAGATCGCTTTTTCTCTTATTATCTGTTCAGCCGCCATTCTGCCGGAGCGCAGCGCCCACTGGATACCTGGCACGCTTTCATATTCGCCTATGGCATACAGACCTTTGTTGATTCTTGTGAATCCTTTGGTCGGGTCCGGCAAAGGCGGAGACTGGTCAGGCAGTGCATGTCCAATGCGATAGGTGCGGATGTGTTCCCACTCTTTGGCTGTTTCTCCGAACCAGTCCACAAGCTCTTGTCTGACTGCATGTACAAGTGCCTCATCTTCCATTGAGATCTCCTTTAAGACAACCGCAGCAACCAGATGTTTATGTGTCTGTGAATAGGCTGGCGCATTCAGGGTGGGTACGGCCACATTGTTGACAAGCCCCTTGCCCTGGCCGTTCAAAATTAGAAACGGCCTGGTGACGGGCGGTGTCAGCGCAGAAAAATACAGACAGTGTTCTGTTTTTGACTCTCTTGGCGCCGGCATGCCCAGCAGCCTGCTTGTCTCAGGCCCGTCAGTGGCAATTACAATGGTATCTGCATACATGTATTTGCCC
>CAZLNA010000196.1:0-4813 GCA_964560485.1 uncultured Desulfobacula sp.
CATCCAGCAGGTGGTTGTCATATAAAAACTGTCTCAGCTCGTCTTTGCTGAGGGGGGATTCGTTGCTTGAGTTATAAGGGTTGGAAACGGTTTGGCTCACCAGGTCTTCAAAATCATAATCCATCTTGTGATACAGACTTTCGAATGCCGGTTTTATGGCAAAATAATCTTTAAGTTCCACTGCCCGCCGGGTTTCTTCATGGCTCATAAGTTCTTCATATAATTTTTCTCCCGGCTTGGTACCGATAATTTGCGTTTTAACATCTTCTGCAGCGTGCCCGAACGCGGATGACAAGTCTTCAATCATGACCTGAGCCAGGTCTTTTATCCGGATAACAGGCATCTTGGTGATATAGACAAATCCGCCGCACGCAATTTGCGCAGAATTGATCACCAGCTCGACTGCCGTTTTGATACTCATGATAAACCGGGTCATGGCAGGATCTGTCAGCGTAACAGGCCCCCCTTTTTTGATCTGCTCCTTGAATATTGGGATGACCGACCCCCTGGAACCCAGAACATTGCCGAAACGGGTCGATGCAAAAATGGTTCCTGTGTCCCTTTGATTGCTGTTGGCTGCCGTAATAATGCGCTCACCCATTAGTTTGGAAGTCCCCATCACATTGGTCGGATTGACAGCCTTGTCTGAACTGGTGAAAATGACCTTGCCGACTTTTGAGGCCAGAGCAGCGTTGATCACATTCTTTACCCCGAGGATATTGGTTTGTATGGCTTCAAACGGACTTCTTTCGCACAAGACCACGTGTTTGAGGGCAGCGGTATGAAATACGATATCAACCCCTGACATGATGCGGCTGAGTTTTTCCCCGTCTCTGATATCGGCAAGGGTAAATCGTGCATTGCCCGAAGCGCTGTGCCGCTGTTCCTGAAAAAACAGTTCGCTTTCATTGTTGTCAATGCCGATGACTTCTTTCGGTGAGTGCAAAGCGAGCAGCTGGCGGATGAGTTCGCTTCCGACAGTACCGCAGACGCCAGTTATCAATATGCGTTTATCGTCCAGAAATGACGTCATATGGTATCTCCTGGGAACATATATGAATTAAATATAGCCTTTCTGACTGATATAAAGCAATACCTGCTGGGCCGCTTCATCCGGTGTCAGGCTGGTGGTATCTATCCTGAGTTCAGGGTTGTGGGGTGCCTCGTAAGGATCATCCACGCCAGTAAAGTCTTTGATGAGGCCGGCCCTTGCTTTTGCATACATCCCTTTACGGTCTCTTTTTTCACATTCGCTGAGGGGCGTGGATACATGCACTTCAAAAAAACCGCCATGGGTTTCTATGGACTGACGGATCTGTTTTCTTGTCTGTTCGTACGGGGCGATGGGGGCACAGATGGCAATGCCGCGGTTTTTAGTGATTTCAGATGCCACAAACCCGATCCGTTTGACATTGATATCACGGTGTTCTTTGGAAAAATTGAGTTCACTTGATAAATTGCGCCGGACAATATCCCCGTCCAGAAGGGTGACCGGCCGGTTGCCCATCTCCAGGAATTTTGAATAGAGTACCCGGGCAATGGTGGACTTGCCAGCCCCTGACAGACCCGTGCAAAAGACAGTGAATCCCTGCTTTTTGGGCGGCGGGTAGGATTTCTGCAGTTCCTTGATGACTTCTCTGAAAGAGGCCCAGTCCGGAACTTTTTTGCCTGTCCGGATCCTTTTTTGGACATCTCTTCCGGTAAAACGGATGATGTCGGTGTTTTCCGGGACCGCTTTTGCCAGGCGGTATTCATCTTCAAAGGGCAGATAGACCATTTCTTCAAACGTGACCGTTTCAACCCCGAGTTCTGAAGAGGCCTCGCATGCAAGGGCAGTGGCCGCATCAACCGGATAAAATGGTTTGCCCTTGCTGTCCAGGCCCGGGGAGGCATGGTCGTGACCGATGACAAAGTGGGTGCAGCCGAAATTGCGGGCGATGATCATGTGCAGCAGGGCTTCCCTTGGGCCAGCCATCCGCATGGACAGAGGCAGCAGGTTGACCAGCAGGGAATCCGGTGGATAATGGGATGCCACTTTCTGATAACAGCGCATCCGCGTGTAATGGTCAAAGTCCCCGGCCTGGGAGACCCCGGTCACCGGCAGCAGCAGCAGGTTGGCTTTTGCCTTCTGCATCGCCTGGATGGTCATTTCAAACTGGGGCCTGTGAATGGGGTGGTGGGTCTGAAACCCGACGATTCTTTTCCATCCGAGCTTGGCAAAGGTCTCTCTCACCTCTGCCGGTGTTCTCCGGATCTGCCTGAAGTCCGGGTGAATGGGAAGATTGAGGGCCTGGATGTCACCGCCGAGATAGATTTTTCCGGATTTTTCATATAGATAATCCACCCCGGGATGAGAGGTGTCGGTTGTTCCGAAAATGGAAAGGGCCTCTTTTTGAGCGTTTACAGGCCAGAGATCTTCAATATTGAGGATTCCCAGCAAAAACCCCTCTTTGTCCCTGAGGGTTACGGACTGGCCGACTTCAAGCGTGGCCGCAAGGGTTTCCGGGATGTCAAGGCAGATGGGAACCGGCCAGAGCTGCCCTGATTCAAGGCGCATGCGGTCAAGGACCGATTCATAGTCAATCTGTTTCATAAACCCGTTCAACGGGGAGAAAACACCTGTGGTAAGCAGTTCGAAATCGCAGATCTGACGGTCGCTCAGGGTGATTTCCGGCATGGCTGTGCTCAGTTTTTTCAGCACAGCATGCTGTTTTTCATCCACGAGCAGGTTCACCAGATCTGCCGTCTGGTCTGGTATGTCATTTGTCTCTTTCATATAGCTCCGCCCTGTCGGTTACAAACGTGTACCGGTTTTGTTGTGTTATTCACATAAAATTGACAGCACGCATTCAATACCTCATGAATGTTGCAGGATCATGAGGATTGTATGAAACAAGGTCAGTTTTCCTGGCATTTTTTATGGGCCTGGCTGAGCCGCTCTTTTAGATAGGCTATTTCATCGGCATCGTATTCGTACAGGTCAAAGCAATACCCGTCTTCTCCGAGCAGGCCTTCGGGGATCAGGTCTCCTGCCTCGTCCGGGTCTGTGATCATTTCTCCGTAAAAACAGACAGAGAGCCACCGCTCGTCCGGGTCATCATCGATGACATCCACCATGGCAAACAGTGAACGTGTTTTTTGACTGCTGTGTTTGGGCCGCAGGGAATAGCTGACGTTGGGGCGCTCATTAAATTCAAAATGAATATCTTCAAATGTTTTCAAATGTGTATAAAGTTCGATAAACGCCTGACGGGTTCGGCTTTCATTTTCTGGCCAGTTGTCGATGAATGTATCAATCGGGTTCATTCTGTCCTCAGTGCTTTAAGGGTTATTCTCTCATGTGGTTTATCATGTGGCCGATTTCAGGAAAAATCAGTTCATTGCATGCCAGTTTGCAGGCCTTGAGACTGCCGGGCATGCAGAATACGGCGGTCTGGCCGATGACCCCGGCAGTGGCCCGGGAAAGAATGGCGGCAGAATCGATCTGGTCAAAGCTGAGCAGGGCAAACAAGGTTCCAAATGCGGTCAGTTCTTTTTTAAATAATGGCCGGATCGCTTCAATGGTTACATCCTTGGGACTGATGCCGGTTCCTCCGGTCAGTAGAATCGCATTGGGAGCGATTTTTTCAGTCACATGCCGGACAAGCTCTGTTATGGCATCGATGTCGTCCGTAACGGTCTGATGGATCACCACTTCAAACCCGTGGCGCTGGGCCTGTTTTTTTATCCAGGTACCGGATTTGTCATCTGACAGCTTTCTTGTGGTGGAAACACTGATAACGGCAATTTTGATATCACCCGGCAATTTCTGTTTGTGAAGAGAAGTGCTCATCTAATCGCCCTGTTCAAGATAGACTGCGTCCTGACCGTCATGTTCAGCCACAAGGACATTGATCATTTCATCAGGATCGGTATCAATGGAAATCCCTTTGAAATCTGCCTGAATCGGCAGCTCCCGGTGACCGCGGTCAGCCAGTATGGCCAGTTCGATACGGGCCGGGCGGCCAAAGTCCATGAGTGCATCCATGGCTGCGCGGATGGTCCGTCCGGTAAAAAGGACGTCATCCACAAGAATGATGGAGATATCATCCACGGGAAAAGGAATATTGGATGGGCGAACTGTGGGCTGGTGGCTGATTTTGGTCCAGTCGTCGCGGTACATGTTGATATCCATTGAGCCCACAGGCAGGCGGACCTGTTCAATTTTTTCAATCTCCTGGGCAAGGCGTGTGGCAAGATAATCACCGCGGGTCTGGATGCCGACCAGAGCAAGGTTTTGTATGCCCTTGTGGCGCTCGATGATCTGGTGGGAAATCCTGGTTATTATCCGTTTAAAATCCTGAGCATTGAGAATGGTTTTTTTCTTTTTCATATTCCGCGATTCCCTGTTAATAATCTGATATCAATCCTGTATCATCTTTTTCTACCACGGGCAATACCCCTGTGCGCCATTTGCTAGCCTGACAAGCGTTGACATTCATCTTGATCTGCTATAATTCAAAAAGAAATAACCCAATGTTGGAACTTCATGCAGAAAAGTGATCAGTTTACCGGTGTGATCCTGGCCGGCGGCAGAAACAGCCGTTTCCCCGGAGAAAAAAAGGCCTTTAGAAAAGTGGGTCAGAAAAGGATCCTGGATACCATCCAATCGGTTTTTGCACCCATCTTCAAGGAAATCATCCTCGTGGTCAATGATCCAGAGGCATTCTGTGACTGGGATATGATGGTGGTCACCGATATCATTCCGGCGCGGTGTGCCCTTGCAGGATTGCACACCGGCCTGTATTACGCTTCAACACCGTATATCTATGTG
>CAZLNA010000197.1:0-4800 GCA_964560485.1 uncultured Desulfobacula sp.
TCTGTACACTGTGATCCGCTGCACGGGACATGACTTCAGAGCAGTAAAGCTTTGCCATGGCAGCTTCTTTTTCATAGGGGCGCTTGTTACTTTTCAACCAGCAGGCTTTATACAAAAGGTTCCTGGCACACTCGATTTCCATGGCAGAATCGGCAAGCTTGAAGGCAACCGCCTGGAATTTGGATATGGACTGGCCGAACTGCTTTCTTTCCTTTGCATATTTCAGGGCCAGGTCAAAAGCGCCCTGGGCGCCGCCAAGTCCCATGGCACCGATGGAAAGACGGCCGCCGTCCAGGGTGGCCAGCATCTGGTGGAAACCGTCACCTTTTTTCCCAAGAATGTTTTCCTTGGGAACCCTGACATTGTCAAAATAGAGCTCTGCCGTGTTGGAGGCGCGCCACATCATTTTCTTATGCATGGGAACCGCTTTGAAACCAGGGGTGCCGGCTTCTACAAGGATACAGGAGTATTCAGGCTTTCCGTTTTCACGGGTGCCGGTAACTGCCTGGACGGTCACCCCCATGGTCATGTCGCAGGCTGCATTGGTGATAAAGATTTTAGATCCGTTGATCACCCATTCGTCTCCTTCAAGCACGGCCGTGGTCTGGCTGCCGCCCGCATCAGATCCGGCAGTGGGTTCTGTGAGGCCGAACCCCCACAGCCCTTCTCCTGCGCAGAGCCGGGGCAGGTATTTTTGTTTCTGTTCTTCTGTGCCGAAATAGTAAATCGGTCCGATACCCAGGGAGTTGCCAGCAGCAATGGTGGCGGCCTGGGAACCGTCAATTCTGGCGATTTCCTCCACAGCAATAATATAGGAGATGTAGTCCATGGCCTGGCCGTCGTATTCTTCTGATACGAACATGCCGAACAATCCTATTTCTCCCATTTTCCGGGTCAGTTCCTCTGAGAATTCCTCTTTTTCGTCCAGATCGCCTGCAATAGGGGCGATTTCTTTTCTGGCAAATTTGCCCACTTCCTTTCGGATCATTTTCTGGGCTTTGGTTAGGTCAAAATCCACCCTTTGCCTCCTTGTTCAAATGAAATCGGTTGTGTGGGGGACCATGAGTTTGACGCCTGATGGGTGCGGCTGTCAAAAACTGATCGAGCGCTCGGTCTATATTTTGGATACTATGAATATTGGTCCGGTTTGTCAAACGTTTTTTTTCGCCCGGTGAATGATTTCGTCAAAGCATTGCAGCATGCGCCTCTTTTGTCGGGCTGGAAACCCGTGGCCGGGAAAAATTTAATTTCCACTTCTTTTACCCGTCCGCAACGACACCATTTGTTCGTCTGTCCCGGTAATGCCAGACAGACCCCTGATGCGGCGAATGTACAAGATTTATTGACAAATTTGGATAAAAGAGGGTATATTCATCCGTATGACCAGTTCCCCTGAATCAAACCTGATAAGACCGAAAGAATCAATAAAATGCTGACAAGACGACAATTTTTCAAAGGCTTGGCATTCCTGGGCAGTCTGGCCGGACTGGCCGGTGTCTCAGGAAACCGTGCCCAGGCAGCTCAGTCAAAGCCGGCGGTAAAGCCCGGTGAAGTGACCGTTGAATGGCTGGGTCATGGCAGTTTCCTTTTCATCTCCTGCACAGGGAAACGGATCCTGTTTGACCCATGGATTTCCACCAACCCGAAATGTCCGGGCAAATACCGACAGTTGAAGGGATTCGGATCGGTCGATCTGATTCTCTGGACCCATGGGCATGTGGACCATTTCATGCTAGAAGACGCCCGCTCCCTGATTACCACCCATCAGCCCAAGGTGGTGGCACCATGGGAGTTGAATTTTTTTATAAAATCCGAGATCCCTGAGGCCAACTGCCAGACCTTTATGATCGGGAACAAAGGCTGCACAGCAGACCTGGACGGCATCAAGGTGACCATGGTCGAGGCCTTTCATTCCGCCGGTGCACAGCTAACAGGGTTTGAAGGCACCAACCGGTTTGTCGGGGAGGCTGTGGGGTATATCCTCGAGTTTGAAAACGGCCTGAAAATTTACCATGCCGGAGACACGTCCCTGATGGGGGATATGAAGACCATTATCGGCGATTTTTATCAGCCGGATGTGGCTATTCTGCCCATAGGCGGTGTTTTTACCATGGGACCGGATGAAGCCGCCTTTGCCTGCCAGCTGATCCGACCGAAAATGGTAATTCCGGACCACTATGGCACCTTCCCGGTACTGGAACAGGACTGCAAACGGTTTGCATCCCAGATTGAGTCCCTGAAGCTGCCAACCCGCCTCATTGAGGCCCAGCCCGGTGAACCGGTCATCATCTGATATGAGTGAACACCTGCAGGCAGATTCCCAACCCTTTAAAATCAGAATGCCGATTAAATACAAGATCCTGTTCAGCGTGATCCTGGTGGTATCCATGGCGGTCAGTGCCATCACGTATACAGCCGTGCGCAATGAATCCAAAATGCTGCACAAAAGCCTGATTGACAAGGGGCAGAACCTTGCCAGCAATATTGCTTCCAGCACAAAAAGCGCTTTCTGGTCCCTGAACTGGATTTTTGTTGAGAATCTGCTCAAAGAATCAGCTGTGGCCCAGCAGGGTGATGTGATTTATACCAAAATCGTCAAACCGAACGGGGAGGTCTATCTTGCCAATGATCAGCAGTACTACGGCACCCTTGTCGATACCGGCCTGCTGACAGGTACGTCCCGTATTATTCAAGCGTATGAGTTTGAAACACAAAAAGGGATTCTGCTGGTGCACCCGGTGGAGATCGGCAAGGAAACCTGGCATATCCTGCTGGGGCTCTCCACTGTTCAGATAGAAGACGCGCTGACAGAGCTGGTCACCCATAACAGTTTCTGGGGAGCTATTTTTCTGGCTATATCCGTGCTGGTCTCCTTATTTTTATCGCACAGTATATCAAAACCGATCTCAGATCTGGCCCGGGTGACCCAGGCCATTGCAGATGGCGCAAGAGATCAGACCATCCAGATCAGCAGCCGTGACGAGACAGGTCTGTTAGGGGATTCGTTCAATAAGATGATTCACAGCATTCAGTCGGCCGAAAACGCCCTGATGGCCTCCAATGAGCGCTTTGTCACCGTCCTTGACAGTGTGGATGCCACGATTTATGTGGCAGACATCAATACTTACGAGATTCTGTTCATGAACCAGTCCATGAAAAATCTATTTGGTTCAGATCTAATCGGAAAACGCTGTTACCAAGTGTTCCGCGGTGAAAGCAAGCCCTGTCCGGTCTGTAAAAACGATGCGTTGATTGATGATCAGGGAGAGCCAAAAGGGGTTGCGGTCTGGGAAGAGGAAAACCCTGTTACTAAGCGCTGGTTCCTCAACTATGACCGGGCGATTCACTGGATTGACGACCGTGTGGTTCACCTGCAGATTGCATTTGAGACCACAAAAATCCGTGAGCTGGATCGAAAACGCAAAGAAGCAGAGGCCATGCTCAGGCAGTCCCAGAAAATGGAGGCCATTGGAAAGCTGGCCGGCGGTGTTGCCCATGATTTAAACAATGTGCTGTCCGGTATCATCAATTATCCGGAACTGCTCCTGCTTGATCTGCCCGAGGACCATGATCTAAGAGAACCCATTGAAGAGATTAAATCTTCGGGCGAGCGGGCCGCCACCATCGTGGATGATCTGCTCACCCTTGCGCGGCGTGGTGTGGCGGTCAATGAGCAGGTGGACATCAATCACCTAATCTCCCAGTGTGCCACGCTGCCGGAATATGACAAACTGCTCTCCTTTCACCCGGGCGTTCACCTGGTGCTTTCCCTGGAAGAAGATCTCAACCCTGTGAACGGTTCTCCGGTCCATATGCAGAAATCCATCATGAACCTGATTTCCAATGCGGCTGAAGCCATGCCTGAGGGCGGTCAGATCCAGGTGTCAACACGGAACCTGAATCCGGAAGAGATCATGAATGAAGGCCTGCCGTCCTATCCAAACGGATATGTACTGATCTGCGTGGCTGACCAGGGCGTTGGCATTGCCAAAGAAGAACAGGAAAAGATTTTCGAACCGTTTTATACCAAAAAAGTCATGGGCAGAAGCGGCACCGGACTGGGCATGGCAGTGGTCTGGGGCACTGTGGAAGATCACGGCGGGCAGATCAAAATAAGCAGCCAGGTGGGGCAGGGAACTGTCTTTCACATTTACCTGCCCGCCTCAGCCAGAGAGGCCGTTCCAGCAGATGTGAAAACGATTGACCTTGACGCTTTCCAGGGAAACGGTGAAACCATCCTTGTGGTGGATGATGTGAAAGAACAGCGCGAGGTTGCAAAAAGGATGCTCTCCCGCCTTGGATATACGGTTGCTGCAGTATCCAGCGGCGAAGAAGCAGTCGCCCATGTCCGGGAACACCCTGTTGACCTGCTGGTGCTCGATATGATCATGGCACCCGGGATCAACGGGCGTCAGACCTATGAACAGATTGTATCGTTCAAGCCGGACCAGCGGGCGATCCTGGCCAGCGGGTTTTCAGAATCCGAAGATGTCAAGCAGACCATGCACCTGGGGGCCGGTCAATACATCAAAAAACCGTATTCCATTGAAATCATTGCCCAGGCCGTGAAACGGGAACTGTCAGGCCCGGCCGGCGAATGAATCCAGGCCTCCCGGCCTCAGCCAGCCTCGAGTGCTATTGAATATCCGCAATATTGATCTGTTTTGAGTTGTCCCAGTTCAGAGTGACGGTCCTGCCGACGCAGCATTCTGTTGCAAGCTGCCTGAAAATACCGGCCTGCCGGCGCGTCTGTGCAATGAAGCGGGTATGCCTCGGGGTGCGTCCGTAAATCACGGCATA
>CAZLNA010000198.1:0-4794 GCA_964560485.1 uncultured Desulfobacula sp.
CATGGATACAGTGGTGATATTGACAATTGTGTCTGAAAGTGCCAGCGGTTCGTCAAGGGCCTGATCCCTGTCACTGGCAAAGGGGATATCCGGACAGGAAAGTACGGGTTTGCCCATATCCACCCGCACTGATGATACCCGGCCGTCAGGACCGGTGATGACTTCGGGAACCACGGTTCCGGCGAGGGTGTCGAACCGCATTTTTGTTTTTGTCACCCACTGGTTCTCATATACAAACTTGGCCACACAGCGCATGCCGTTGCCGCACATCTGGGCGCTTGACCCGTCTGAGTTGAATATCCTGAATTTGAAATCATGATCATTTGAAGAGAGAATGATAAGGATGCCATCTGCGCCGATACCGAACCTGCGGTCACAAAGCTGCCTTGCAATTTCAGGATACGGCCGGGCAGCCCCCACACGGTTCTCCCGGTCGTCGATCACGATAAAATCATTACCCGTACCATGCATTTTTACAAAATCAAGTTCCATCTGGTTCTCCTTCATCCCCCAGGAGGGGCTACGGGCTCGGCAGATCTGCAGCCGCTGCGTTTCACAGGCCTTGAACCGTGCTGAGAATTGCATCGCCCAACGCGCTGACCTGCCATTTTCGAATCATGTCAATTTCACCCAGATGCGCAGCTGAGTCAGGCGCTTCCACGGCAATGGCCGTAATCAGGTTGTTGTTCAGCAGCACACCGGGTTCAATGCCCATTTTCTGGCTCAAGGATTCACGCATTTTTTTCAAGGCCTTTATCCGCTTCATAACCCTGGGGTCTTTTCTGGGCCGGCGGGTTCTCGGATAGGCCGGCAGGGCCTTGTGGGGCAGTTCAAGTCCGGCAATTATCGCTTCTTTGCACTGTTCACCATACATCTGGGCCTGCCGCTGGCTCAAGGCACCCAGTGCCATCATCTGCTTCACACTATCCGGCTTTTCACAGGCCAGCGTCATTAATGCCTGGTTGGAAAGGATTTTAAAGAGCGGCCGGTCCTTTTTTTGCGCGATATCAATTCTTAATTCCAGCAGGTTTTCAAGAACAGCAAGGGTCCGGTTGTCCAGACGGCCGGCCCCTTTGAAACGGACAAAGAGCGGCCGGGTGTCATTGTGCTCAAATCTCACCTGTTCCTGGATCTCAAATTCCTCAGCAGCCCATGACAGCCGGTCCCTGCCTGTCAGTTCACTGGACAGCAGACGGCAGAGCCTTGTCAGGTAGGCGACGTCCAGTACAGAATACTCGATCATCTCCTGCTTCAGTGGCCGCTGGGCCCAGTCGACCTTTTGAAATTTCTTATTGGCTGTCACATCAAAATATGTTTTCAGCAGGGCGGCCAGACCCCGCTCCTTGACGCCGAGAAAACGGCAGGCAATTTCCGTATCAAACAGACCGCTGATCCTTGCCCCGTAATCCCGGTCAAGGCTTCTTACATCAAAGTCAGCACCGTGAAAAATCTTTACCACTGACGGGTCAGCCAGTACGTCAAAAAAAGCAGAAAGGTCCTCCAGGACAAAAGGGTCAAGTAAAAAGGCCTCGGTCTCAGTGGCAATCTGAATCAGGCAGATCTTATCTTTAAAGCAATACATGGCATCGGCTTCAAGATCTACACCGATAGCCTCCTGGCGATGAAGGGTTTTACAGACATCTGCCAGGTGGGTGTCAGACTTTATAAACTCGTATTTCAACGTTTTTTCCTTGATTGTTACCAGCACTTCTTTTAAAATTCATGCTTTGATAAATGAACCCACATCACTAAAAATGGGAAATAAGATGATCAGCATAACATTTCCGGACAATAGTATAAAGCGCTTTGAAAATATCCCCACAGGTATTGACGTGGCAAAAAGCATCTCAGAAGGATTTGCCAGAAACTGTGTGGCCATGCGGGTGGATGACCAGCTCATGGATCTGGCCGCTGTTATTGAGACAGACAGCCATGTCAGTTTTATCACAGCCAAGGATGACGAGGGACTTGAGATTCTGCGCCATTCCTCTGCCCATGTCATGGCCGAGGCTGTACTCAACCTCTATCCGGAGGCCAGACTGACCATCGGGCCTGTGGTGGAAGACGGGTTCTACTATGACATTGACATGGCACCCATCTCAGAGGAACAGCTTGCCCCGATTGAGGCTGAGATGAAAAAAATCATCAAAGCCAAGGCAACCTTTGAGCGGAAAGTTGTCACAAAAGCCGAGGCCGTTGACCTGTTCAAGGACAACCCGTTTAAAATCGAATTGATAAACGAACTGCCGGATGATGAAGAAATCTCTCTCTATCAGAACGGAAAGTTCATCGATCTGTGCCGGGGCCCGCATATCCCGAATACCGGTATGATCAAAGGGATCAAGCTGCTGAAAACATCGGGTGCCTACTGGCGGGCTGACCAGGCAAGGGAGCAGCTTCAGCGTCTTTACGGCATCTCGTTTTTCGACAAAAAAGCGCTGAACAAATACCTTCACATGATCGAAGAGGCGAAAAAACGCGATCACCGGAAACTGGGCACCCGCCTGGATCTATACTCGTTCCACGATGAAGCAGCCGGAATGCCGTTTTTCCATGCCAACGGCATGGCCGTCTGGAACGAACTGCTTGAATACTGGCGCAGCGAGCATAAGGCTGCCGGGTACGTGGAAACCAAGACCCCGGTCATGCTCAACCGTCAGCTGTGGGAAACATCCGGCCACTGGGAAAACTACCGGGAAAACATGTACACATCCGTTATTGATGATGAAGAATATGCCATCAAGCCCATGAACTGCCCGGGCGGCATGATTCTATACAAAACAAAAGCGTATTCCTACCGGGATCTGCCCCTGCGGGCCGGTGAAATCGGACTGGTCCACCGCCACGAGCTGTCCGGCGCCCTGTCCGGCCTTTTCCGTGTCCGCGCATTCCACCAGGATGATGCGCATATTTTTATGACACCGGACCAGATCGGCCAGGAGGTCCTGGGTGTCTTGAAACTGGCCAAGCGGGTATATAACCGGTTTGGTCTTAATTTCCATCTTGAACTCTCCACCCGGCCGGACAAATCAATCGGCACAGACGAACAGTGGGAAGAAGCCACCAATGGACTGAAAAAAGCCCTGGACGATTACGGGCAGGAATATTTCATCAATGAAGGGGATGGTGCGTTTTACGGACCTAAAATCGATATTCACATCAAGGATGCGCTGGGCAGGACCTGGCAGTGCGGTACGGTTCAGCTTGACATGTCCCTGCCGGAACGATTTGATCTGACCTATAAGGGCAAAGACAATGAGAAACACCGTCCCATCATGATCCACCGGGTGATTTACGGATCTCTGGAACGGTTTTTAGGCATCCTGGTGGAACACTTTGCAGGGAAATTCCCCTTGTGGCTGGCCCCTGTGCAGGTCATTCTCCTGCCCATCAACCAGGATCTGGCCCCCTATGCAGAATCGGTCAAAGCTCAACTGGATGCCCTGAATATACGGTGCACTGTCGATTCACGAAGCGAAACCCTGAAAAAGAAAATCCGGGAAGCCCAGCTGAACTATATCCCGCTCATCATCACCATCGGTGACAAGGAGAAAGAATCCGGCACCCTTTCTGTCAGGACACTGGACGGCAAGGTTAAAATGGGTCTGACCATGGATGATTTCACCGGCCCGGTCCTGCACCATATCAAGGAACGAACGCTTGAAGCCGATCTTTTCTGACAGGCGGGCTGCCTCTATTTGACGAAGGGAATATTTAGCGATATATTTCAGTAAAGGCATCCATTGTCAATGATGACGGCTGCAGCCTGAATGGTGCAGCACGTTGATTCAGGAGGGCAAAACATGCTCAACCGGCTCTTTTCAAACATCCTGCCGCTGATGCCCAGACAGCTGGTGTGGCTCTTTTCAAAACAATATATTGCAGGCGAAACCATTGATGATGCAGTTCAGGCAGCCAGAACCCTGAAAGAACAGAACTGCATGAGCACCATTGATCTGCTAGGGGAATTCATCACCGACCTGGACCAGGCCAGGAAAAACAAGGAAGCCTACCTCCGGCTGATCAGTGCTGCAAAAACCGGTGGTATTGATGGCAATTACAGCTTAAAACCCACCTTTTTCGGCCTGCTGCTCGATAAAAAAACCGCCTTTGCCCATGTCCGGGAAATTGTAGAGACCGCAGCAAATCTCGACCATTTTGTGCGGATCGACATGGAAGATTCCGCCTGTACTGATCTTGAGATCGAACTTTTCCGTGATCTTCATGCTGATTTTCCCGGCAATGTCGGGCTCGTTTTACAGGCCTACCTGAGACGGACCCTCTCAGACATTGAAGCCCTTTCTGATCTGAATCAGGCTGATATCCCTTTAAACCTCCGCATCTGCAAAGGGATTTACGTGGAACCTGAAAAAATCGCATACCAGACCTATGAACAGATCAATGAGAACTATTTAAGATGTATCGATCTAATGCTGCAAAAAAAAATGTACCCTGCTGTGGCAACTCATGATAAGGTGCTGGTAAAAGGGGTAACCCGACTGCTTTGCGAATATCAGATCCCTGAAAACAAATATGAATTCCAGATGCTCTATGGGGTGACGCCCGGACTGAGACAGGCCATTGTCAACAGTGGACACCGGATGAGGATCTATATCCCCTTTGGCCGCGAATGGTTCGGCTATTGCACCCGCAGGATTAAAGAGAATCCAAAAATCGGCAGTATGGTTGTCAAAGCCCTTTTCCGGAAAGGATAATGATCGATATTAGAAGCTATCTCAAAAAAAAGGGGTTGGCCTTAATTCAAGGCTGAGGAAAAATTCAACCGGAGTAATA